>NZ_JBGLYU010000004.1:0-193596 GCF_047304235.1 Variovorax sp. Varisp36 | reverse complement strand
GGTTCTGCGGGTGGCACGGGCGGGGCAGGGGGAAGCGGCGCCCAGGCCACGTCCTTCGGCGCCATTGCCGTCGGCGCTGGCGCCGCCGGCATTGACGGCTGCTGCGGCTTCGGCGGCCAGACCGGCGGCAGCGGTGCGCAGGCTACGGGCAACTCGGCGGTCGCCATCGGAAGCGCCGCGGGCACCAACCAGGGCGCATTGGCGTCCGGCAACGGCAGCACGGCGATCGGCGGCGCGAACGGTGGCGCTTCGGGCGCGGCGGCGCTTGCGACAGGCGGTGTGGCGATCGGCTCGGGCAGTCGGGTCGAAGGCGGTGCGAGCGGCAGCGTGGCCATCGGCGCGAACTCCGTTGCCACGGCGGCCAATACGGTCTCCTTCGGGTCCACCGGCCAAACGCGCGGCCTGATCAACGTCAGTGCGGGATCGGTGACTGCCACGAGCACCGACGCGGTCAACGGCGGCCAGCTGTACTCGGTGCGAGAGACCGCCGACACCGCCCTTGCCAATGCAGGTACGGCACAGGCCATGGCGAACGGAGCCCAGACAGTGGCTGTTGCTGCCCAAGGAACGGCGAACACCGCGCTCGCCAACGCGAGCACGGCCCAGACCACGGCCAACGGAGCCCAGGCCGCGGCAGCAGCGGCCCAGGGCACGGCGAATACTGCCTTGGGCGTGGCGAACAACTCGGTCCAGTACGGTCCGGGTGGCGCGACCGTCAGCCTGAATGCCAACGGCGGCGCGGGAACCACGCTCAGCAACGTTCGCGCCGGCACGGCCATGACGGATGCCGCCAACGTCGGGCAGGTCCAGCAGGCCGAGCAAGGCGCCGTGGCGACCTCCAACAGCTTCACGGTGCAGCAGGTGGCCGCATTGCAGAGCGTCATGAATCAGGCCTTCGCCAACGGCCTGTGCAGCTTCAGCGGAGGCAGCGTGACCTGCGGCACGGGCAGCAAGGCCACCGGTGCGGGCGCCACGGCGATGGGCACCAATGCCACGGCCAACGGGGACAGCACCACCGCCGTCGGCAGCGGCGCCGAGGCCCGCCATGCCGGCTCGGTCGCCATCGGTGCAGGCGCCAGGGCGCTGGCCGATCCCACCACCGCCGTGGGCAACAACGCGGTGGCCACCGGCAACAACGCCGTGGCGCTCGGGGCCAACACGCTGGCTTCGGGCAGCAATGCGGTCGCGCTGGGCCAGGGCTCGGTGGCCGATCGCGACAACACCGTGTCGGTGGGCAACGCGGCCACCGGGCAGTTGCGCGGCATTGCGAATGTCGCACCCGGCGTGCTGGGCACCGACGCCATCAACGTCAACCAAATGCAGCAGGCGGTGAGCAGCGCGACCAGCCAGGCGAATGCCTTTGCCGCAAAGGGCATTGCAGCGGCGCTCGCCATGCCCTCCATGCCGACGCTTGCGGCAGGCAGGAAGTGGATGGGGGCCGCCGCGGGCAACTACGCCGGCGCATCCGCCATCGGCTTCGCTTTCGGCTACCAGGTCAACGACAACCTGAACCTGGGGCTGGGTGTATCCACGGCCACCAGCAGCGGCAGCAGCAACCGCATTGCCGCCCGCGTTCAGGCGGGCTATGCATGGTGAAGGGCAGGGAAGAAGGCCGGCGCGGGCCAGGTCAGCGCAGCAAGCCGTGCCGCCGGCCCTCGAAGACGGCTTCGGTGCGCGAGCTGACGGCCAGCTTGCGGTAGATGTTCTTGGTGTGGCATTCCACGGTCAGCCTGGAGATCGACAGTGATTCGGCCATGTCGCGGTTGCTCAGGCCTTGCGAGACGAGCTCCAGTATCTTGCGCTCCCGGCGCGTGAGCGCGGCCGGTGCTTTGCCGGAGGCCTGCACCGCCGCTTCGGCCGGCGGCGGCTGGTGCGTCGCCAGCCAGGCGAGGATGTGGCGGGCGATGCTCGGGTCGATGGGCGCGCCACCCTGTTCGATGCTGCGCAGCGCGATGCCCAGCTCGATGTCGTCGCGCTCCTTGAGCAGGTAGCCGATGGCGCCTGCGCGCAGGGCTGCGAAGATGATTTCCTCCGTGCGCCAGGCCGAGATCACCACCGCCGGAACGCCCGGGTGGTGCGCCTGCAGCCAGCCGATGAGCTCGACCCCGCTGCCGTCGGGCAGGCCGATGTCCACCAGCACCACGCCGTAGCCCTGTTTGTCGAGCAGTTGCCGGGCGCCGGCGACGCTGTCGGTCACCGAAATGAGGTTCTCGTCGCAGCCGAGGGTGGACAGCACGTAGCGCAGACGCTCCTGCATGGCCGGCTCGTCCTCGACGATCAGCGTGGGGCTCAGCGAAACGGGTTCGGCGTCTTCGGTCGGAAAGGGGGGCATGCGGCGGATTCTTCGGCCAGGCCGGCGAGCCGGGCGCAAGGTATTTGCTTATTTTTCCAGACTTGTTGCCAACTATTGTCGGGTAGGCCTGCACATGATCAGGTAAGTCGAATTCGTGACCGGCTCCAGGTGCTCCGCCTCGCCGCGGAAGCCCAGCCGCTCGTAGAAGGCCACGCTGCGCGGCGTGAAGGTTTCCAGGAAGCAGGGCACGCCCGCCGCGTCGGCCTCGGCCAGCGTGGGCGCCAGCAGCTGTGCGCCCAGCCCGCGCCCCTGTGCATCGGGCGAGATGCCGAGGATCGACAGGTACCAGGCATGCGCCGGCGCCACGGCCGGCGAGCGCGCGGCCATGAAATCGACGATGCGGCGGTAGTTGCCGAGGCCCCGCGCGCCCAGCGCGCTGGCGAGGTAGTCGCTCTTCGCCGCCGACTCGGCCGCATCGATCGCATCGGCGCGAGGCAGCAGCCAGGCCGCCGCCCCGAGCCGGGCGTCTTCGGCGGCGAGGTAGCGGCCAGTGCGCGCGGCCTCGCCCAGCGAGTAGGCGAAGTAGTTGGCGAGCACCGCCTTGCGCTGCGGCATGTCGTGCTCGAAATCGACGGAGATCGCGAGATAGAACGGGTCGACGATCAGTGCGTCGGCCAGCGCGGGCGCTGACGGAAATTCAGGCTGCATGCGGAATCGGCGAGGTTCGGGAATGACCCGGGCGATTCTAGGGAGCCCGCCCTGACCACACCTTAGTCCAGCGTGACACCCCCGCTCAGGTTCAGCACAGCGCCCGTCATCGCGCCCGCACCTTCGGAGGCCGCGAACAGTGCGGCGGCCGCCATCTGGTCGAGCGAGGGCAGACGCTGCACCAGCAGGCCGGGCGGCTTGGCCGCGAGCATCTGCTCCACCGTGAGCCCCATGCTCTCGGCGGCCGGGCGGAACACCTCGCGGGCGTGCGAGCCTGCCGTCACCGCCTCGGGAATGGCGTGCGAGCGGATGCACACGGTGCGGATGTTGAAGGCCGCCAGCTCGCCCGCCATGTGGCGCGAAAGCGCCTCCACGCCCGCGCAGGCCACCGCGTGGCCCAGGTAACCCGGCCCCGGCAGGCGCGAGGCTGGCGTGGACACCGAAAGAATCACGCCGCCGCCGCGCTTCGCCATGTGCGGCGCCACGGCCTTGGCCGTGAGAAAGCAGCCGCGGGTGTAGGCCTGCACGGGCAGAAAGAAGTCTTCCAGCGGCAGCGCCGCGAGCGGCGTGCCCTGCACGTGCATCACGCCGATGGCGTCGAGCGCGATGTCGATGCCGCCGGCGCGTTCGGCCACCTCGGCGGCGTGGCGGATCATGGCCTGCTCGTCGAGCGCATCGACCACGTCGGCCTCGGCGCGTCCGCCCTCGGTTTCGATGGTCCGCACTGCCGCATCGAGCCTGGAGCGGTCTCGCCCCGTGATGAACACCCTGGCGCCTTCACGCGCGAAGGCGCGGGCCACCGCGCCGCCGATGGCACCGCTGCCACCGTGAACCACCACGCACTTGTTCCTGAACGTCTGCGACATCGTTTCTCCTCGGATTGCCGCCCGCGACATGCGGGCGTTCCATCCAAGGACGCGGGGCGGCGGTCCGATCCGACATCGCCGCGGAAGTTTTTCCTCTTTTTTCAGACCTGCGGAATGCGCGCCGCAATCACGCCCGGGTCGTACCAGGTGACCGGCCTGATCTCGAACACCCCGCCCTCGAAGGCCAGCCGGTGCGCGGCGTGGGTGGCATCCTCGACCGACTCGCACTCCACGATGTAGATGCCCATGAGCTGCTCCTTCGTCTCGGCGAAGGGGCCGTCGGTGACCAGAGGGTGCATGTCGCCCGCGCGGCGCACCGTGGTCGCCACGTTCGGCATCAGCCGCAGCACGGTGCCGAGCCGGCCCTGCGAGTGCAGGTCTTCGCGCAGGTCGGTGTGGCGTTCGAGCATTTCCTCTTCGACGCCGGGCTCCCAGGCGGCCACCGCGGATTCGGAGCCGTAGATGAGGATGGAATAGAGCATGGTCTTCCTTTTCTTTCCGTGGTTCGTGGCGGGTGGGATGGATGGAGTCAGCCGGGCGAGCCCAGGCGGTCGAGCATCGTGCGGATGTGCGCGGCCTCCGCTGCCGTGCGGGCCATGCCGAGGGCGCGTGCGAAGGCGGCGCGGGCTTCGTCGGCGCGCTCCAGCTGCATCAGCAGCGCGCCCTGCAGGCCGTGGAAGTGGAAGTAGCCGTCGAGCGCGCCGGCCAGCGGTTCGGTCAGCGCCAGCGCGGTCTGCGGCCCGTGCAGCTTGTGCACCGCCACCGCGCGGTTCAGCGTGACGACGGGCGATGGCTGCAGGGTTTCGAGCGCGGCGTAGAGGCGGTCGATCTCGGCCCAGTCCGTGTCCCCGGCGTGCGCGGCCTGCGCGTGGGTGGCGGCGATGGCGGCCTGCAGCTGGTAGGGGCCGGGCCTGCGCTGCCGCAGCGCGCCTTCGACCAGTGCCAGCCCCTCGGCGACGAGCGCGCGGTTCCAGCGTGCGCGGTCCTGGTCTTCGAGCAGCACGACCATGCCGCCGGCATCCAGCCGCGCATCGGCGCGCGCATGCTGCAGCAGGAGCAGGGCGGCCAGGCCCATCAGCTCGGGCTCGCCGGGGAACAGTTCGAGCAGCAGCCGCGCAAGGCGTATCGCCTCCTCGCACAGCGCGGTGCGCACGTGCTCCTCGCCGCCGCTGGCCGAATAGCCTTCGTTGAAGAGCAGGTAGACGGTGGTGCACACGGCCGCCAGCCGCTCGTCGCGTTCGCGCCGGCCCGGCGTGTCGAAGGGAATGCCGGCCGAGGCCACGCGCTTCTTGGCGCGGGTGATGCGCTGCTCCATCGCGCTTTCGCCGACCAGGAAGGCGCGCGCGATCTCCCGCACCGACAGGCCCGAGACGATGCGCAATGCCAGCGCGATCTGCTGCGTCAGCGGCAGCTCGGGGTGGCAGCAGACGAAGAGCAGGCGCAGCACGTCGTCGCGGTAGTGCGCCTGGTCGAGCCGCTCGACCAGGGCGGCTTCGGTGTCGTCGAGGTCGGAAACGAGCGCGTCGTCCTCGGGCAGCGGCTCGTGCTGGCCGCGCCGGCGCACCTCGTCGAGCGCCGCGTTGCGCCCGACGAAGATCAGCCAGGCCAGCGGATCGCGCGGCGGGCCGCTCGCGGGCCAGTGCCGCAGGGCGCGCAGGCTGGCTTCCTGGAAAGCTTCCTCGGCCATGTCGAGCTCGCGGAAGTAGCGCAGCAGCGCGGCCACCGCGCGCGGGCGCGAGGCGGTCAACGTGGTGGCGATCCAGGCGGTGTCGTCGTCGGTCATGCGGCGCGCTTGCTTGTCCTTCGTTCCTGCTCACCCAAGGACGCACGAGTATGCGTCGCGCCGACACGCTCGGCAAAATCGGACGCACTTTCCTCGACGAACAAGAAATGGAGCACCGCGAAATGACGTTGGCAATGAGCTGGAGCGAATGGGCTGATCACGACGGCATCGGTTTGGCCGAACGCGTGCGCAAGGGCGACGTGACGGCGGCGGAACTGGCCGCGCAGGCCGCGGCCGGCATCGCGAAGGTCAACCCGCATCTGGACGCGGTCGTCGAGGTTTTCGACGACGTGGTGGCCGACCCGCTGAAGGACGGCATGAACCCCGAAGGTGTGTTCGCGGGCCTGCCCTACCTGATGAAGGACCTGGGCCCCACGCTGAAGGGCCGGCTGCAGGAGTTCGGCTCGATGATGATGCAGGGCCATCGCCCGGCGGCCGACAGCTTCCTCACGCAGCAGCTGCGCAGGGCGGGGCTGAACATCGTGGGCCGCAGCACCACGCCGGAGTTCGGCGTGTGCAGCTCGGCGGAGAACGCCTTCCACGTCACGCGCAATCCCTGGGACCTCGAATACACCACCTGCGGCTCGTCGGCCGGCACGGCGGCGATCGTGGCCGCGGGCGTTCTGCCGCTGTCGCATGCCACCGACGGCGGCGGCTCCATCCGCATTCCGGCGGGCGTGAACGGCAACATCGGGCTGAAGGTGTCGCGCGGCGTGTTCTCGCTGGCGCCGGGGCTGTCCGATCTTTCGGGGCTGGTGTCGATCCAGGGCTGCCACAGCCGCACCGTGCGCGACACGGCCGCCTTCGTTGACCACTGCCGCGGCGGCGCGCCCGGCGAGTTCATGCCCTTCTGGTCGCCGGCCGCGCCGTACAGCGAACTCATCCGGCGCGACCCGGGCCGCCTGCGCATCGCGCTGTCGCACGAGTGGGGCGACTTCCGCGCCACGCCGCATTTCGTGGCCGAGCTGGAGCGCGTGGGCAGGTTCCTTGAAGGGCTGGGCCATCACGTCGAGTGGGCCCTGCCGGAGGTGGACTTCCAGACGGCCTTCGACGCGCAGACCACCTGCTACATCAGCAACTTCGCGCAGGTCATCGACGGCCACCTGCACCGGCTGGGGCTGGTGCGCCCGCCGGCCGAGCTGCTGGAGCCGATCAACATCAAGATCTGGGAAGCGGGACTGCACACCTCGTACACCGAGCGCGCGAAGATGCAGGCGGTGTTCAACACCACCTCGCGCGCCTTCGGCGACTTTTTCCAGCGCTGGGACATCATCCTCACGCCCATCACCGCGCTGCCCACGCCGAAGGTGGGCACCAGCGAGTACCTCACGACCAGCACGAACCCATCGGTATACGACTGGTTCGCCAACCTCTGGCAGAACTTCGCCTACACGCCGCTGGCCAATCTGTGCGGCATGCCGGGCATCTCGCTGCCGATGGCCGCGCAAGACAACGGCCTGCCGCTGGGCATCCAGGCACAGGCTGCCCAGGCGAACGACGGGCTGCTGCTGCAGCTGGCGGCGCAGATCGAGCGGGCGCTCGGGGGCCAATGGAATTCGGGCAAGCGGCCCGGGGCGCACGTTGCCGAAGAGTGACGGCGCGGCGGCCGCTCAGAGCAGGTTGCGCAGCGCCGCCTCGATGGCAGCGGCGGTGGCCAGCGGCTTTTCCATGGGAAACAGATGGCCGCCGTCGAGCATCGCGATGCGTCCCTTGGTGACTTGCTCGGTCATCGCCATGCCCACCTGCCTCATCTCCACCGACTGGCGCCCGCCGATGAAGGCCACCTTGCACTTGGGCGGGTGGCGGCGCAGCAGGGCACCGAGGTTATGGGGCAAGGTGTTGTAGATGGCCGTTTCCACGTTGCGGTCGAAACTCAGCTCGCGCGTGTTTTCCCCCTCGAAGGTGCCGTGGTCGATGTAGTCGTGCAGCACCTGCTCGTCCCACTTGGCAAAAGCCTTCTTGCTGCGGAAGTGCTCGAACACCGCCTCCCGGTGTGCCCAGCTGTTCCTGCGCCGGTGGCTGATGGCGCCGGGCGACACGCTCTTCATGAGGGGCGTGCGCTTGACCACATTGAGCGTGTTCGCGCGCCAGCCGCTGAGGATCGGCGAATCGAGCAGCACCACGCCGCAAGCGAGCTCCGGATGCAGCGCCGCGCACATCAGGCTCAGGATTCCGCCAAGCGAATGGCCGACCAGGAACACCGGTCTGCCGGCGCGGCCGGCGTGCTGCTGCGCGAAGTCGGCCAGCTGCTGCACGAGGTGCGGCCAGTTGTCGGTGACGGGGTACTTCGGGTCGTGCCCGAACTTCTCGACGGCGTCGACCTCGAAGCCGCGGTCGCGCAGGCTGTCGAGAACGACGCGGTAGGTGCTCGCGGGAAAACTGTTGCCGTGCGAGAAGACGACGGGAGGCATCACCACAGCCGCACCGGGCTTCAGATGAGTTTTTCGTCGGGCGTGGAGATCTTGCGCAGCGCGCTGTGCCGCGTGGCGGGCATCTTCAGCGGATGCTCGGTATGGCTGTCGTCCCACACCGGATCTTCGATGCTGTCGAACACCTCGCGCAGCTTCTGGCCCCAGCTGTTGTGCATCATGCGGTAGTAGGGGTTGTCGGCGTCGATGCAGATCACGCGGTCGGTCTCGAGCTTGTTGGCCTCGTACACCACGAGGTCGAGCGGCAGGCCGACCGACAGGTTCGACTTCATGGTCGAGTCCATCGACACCAGCGCGCACTTGGCGGCCTCGTCGAGTGGGGTCTCTGGCGTGAGCACGCGGTCGAGCACGGGCTTGCCGTATTTCGATTCGCCGACCTGGAAGTAGGGCGTCTCGGTGGTCGCTTCGATGAAGTTGCCCGCCGCGTAGACCAGGAACAGGCGCATGCCCTCGCCCTTGACCTGCCCGCCGAAGATGAAGGACACGTTGAAGTCCAGCCCCGCATGCTTGAGTGCTTCGGCGTCGCGGTCGTACACGTGGCGCACCGCCGAGCCCAGCACGCGCGCGGCATCGAACATGCTCTTGGCGTTCCAGATGGTGATCGGGTCGCCCTGCGTGCCGTCCTCGCGGGTTTCGCGCAGTTCCTCGATCTGGAGGATTTCGCGCACCGACTGCGAGATGCTCAGGTTGCCCGCCGACAGCAGCACCATGACGCGGTCGCCCGGCTGCTCGTAGACGATCATCTTGCGGAAGGTGCTGATGTGGTCCACGCCCGCGTTGGTGCGCGAGTCGGAGAGAAACACCAGGCCGGCGTTGAGTTTGATGCCTACGCAGTAAGTCATGAGTTCATCTTGCATGAACGGTGCCCGGTCATGCGGCGCCGAGTTCACGTTTATTCAGTTTTTGAAGGGCATACAAGGCGTCGAGCGCCTCGCGCGGGCTCATGGTGTCGGGGTCGAGCGCAGCCAGCGCGGATTCTACGGCGCTGGCCAGCGGCGTTTCGGCTACCGGGGGCGGTGCGAACAGGTCGACCTGTGCACGAGTTTGCGCATGCTGCGATTCGAGTGCTTCCAGCGCTTGCCGCGCATGGTTGACCACCGCCGCGGGCATGCCCGCGAGCCGCGCCACCTGGATGCCGTAGCTCTTGCTGGCCGGGCCGGGCTGCATTTCATGCAGGAACACGATGTCGCGGCCCGCCTCGGTGGCGCTCACGTGCATGTTCACCGCACCATGGTGCGTGGCCGGAAACTCGGTCAGCTCGAAATAGTGCGTGGCGAACAGCGTGAAGGCCTTGCTGCGGTCGTGCAGCTGGGCCGCAATGCCCGCGGCCAGCGCCAGCCCGTCGAAGGTGCTGGTGCCGCGGCCGATCTCGTCCATCAACACCAGCGACTGGGCCGTGGCGCTGTGCAGGATCTGCGCGGCTTCGGTCATCTCGAGCATGAAGGTCGACTGCGCATTGGCAAGGTCGTCGGCCGCGCCGATGCGGGTGTGGATCGCGTCGATCGGCCCGAGCCGGCAGGCGGCCGCCGGCACGTGCGAGCCGATGGAAGCCAGCAGCACGATGATCGCCACCTGCCGCATGTACGTCGACTTGCCGCCCATGTTGGGGCCGGTGATGACCTGCATGCGCTGCTGCGGCCCAAGCTGCGTGTCGTTGGCGATGAAGCCGCCCGACGACTTCTCTGCCAGCCGCGCCTCCACCACCGGGTGGCGGCCCTGCTGGATCTCGATGCACGGGTGCGCCACGAAGCTGGGCGCGCGCCAGTGCAGCGTGTGCGAGCGCTCGGCCAGTGCGCACAGCGCGTCGAGCGTGGCGATGCCGCCGGCCAGCTGCGTGAGCGCGGGCACCGAGGGCTGCAGCGCGTCGAGCAGCTGCTCGTACAGCCATTTCTCGCGGGCCAGCGCGCGGTCTTGCGCGCTCAGGGCCTTGTCCTCGAAGGCCTTCAGCTCGGGCGTGACGAAGCGCTCGGCATTTTTCAGCGTCTGGCGGCGGCGGTAGTTGTCGGGCACCTTGGAGAGCGCGCTTTGCGTCACCTCGATGTAGAAGCCGTGCACGCGGTTGAACTGCACCCGCAGGTTGCTGATGCCGGTGCGCTCGCGCTCGCTGATCTCGAGTTTCAGCAGGAAGTCGTCGCAGTTCTCGCTGATGGCGCGCAGCTCGTCGAGCTCGGCGTCGTGGCCGGTGGCGATCACGCCGCCGTCTCGCACCAGCGCGGATGGGTCGGGCTTGATAGCGCTGGCCAGCAGGTCGGCGCAGCCCGGTGGCGGGGCGAGGCGTTCGGCGATCCGGGCCAGCAGTGCGGCGGCGCCGGGCAGCAGCGGCGCGAGCTGTTCCGCCTTCGACAGCGCCAGGCGCAGCGCCAGCAGTTCGCGCGGTCGCACCTGGCGCAGCGCGATGCGCGCGGCGATGCGTTCCACGTCGCTCGTGTTCTTGAGCTGCTCGCGCAGCGTGCGCCAGGGTGCAGCCGTGCCGCCCAGCACCGTGGCCTGCAGTGCGCCAATGGCTTCGAGCCGGGCCTGCGCCTCGGAGCGGTCGCGCCGCGGCGAAAGCAGCCAGCGCTTCAGGAGCCGGCTGCCCATGCCTGTCATGCAGGTGTCGAGCAGCGAGAACATGGTGGGCGAGTCTTCGCCGCGCAGCGTCTGCACCAGTTCGAGGTTGCGCCGCGTGGTGGGCGGCAACTCGATCAGGTCGCCGTCGCGCTCGACCGAGAGGCGTTGCACGTGCGAGAGCGCGCGGCCCTGCGTGTGCTCCGCATAGCCCAGCAGCGCGGCGGCCGCGGCGTGCGCGTTGGTGAGCGACTCCGCGTTCCAGGCGGCGAGGCTGTTGCTGCCCATTTGCTCGCTGAGCTTGCGTTCGCCCAGGCCACCGTCGAACTGCCACGCCGGTCGCAGCGACAGCGTGAACGGCGTGGTGGCGCGCGCGGCCTTCAGGCGTTGCTCGAAGGCGGGCGTCACTTCGGCGCTGTAGAGCAGCTCGCTCGGCGCGATGCGCGCGATCCAGGCTTCGAGCGCGTCGGCCGGGCATTCGGCCAGCCGCAGTTCGGCACCTGTCACGCTGAGCCAGGCCAGTCCGCAGAAATTGCGCGAGCCAGCATGCACCGCGAGCAGCAGCGATTCGCTCTTGTCGTTGAGCAGTTCGGAGTCGGTCAGCGTGCCGGGCGTGACCACCCGCACCACCTTGCGCTCCACCGGCCCCTTGCTGGCGCCGACCTCGCCCACCTGCTCGCAGATGGCCACCGATTCGCCCAGCTTGATGAGCCGCGCGAGGTAGGTGTCGACCGCATGGAAGGGCACGCCGCACATCACCACCGGCTGGCCGGCCGACTGGCCGCGCTGGGTGAGCGTGATGTCGAGCAGGCGCGCGGCCTTCTCGGCGTCGGCCCAGAAGAGCTCGTAGAAATCGCCCATCCGGTAGAACAGCAAGGTGTCCGGATGGTTGGCCTTGAGGCCGAGGTACTGCGCCATCATGGGCGTGTGGCCCGAAAGATCAGTTGCCGCCAACTGTGTTTTGTCCGTCATTGGTTGTCTGCATAAGCCATGGATGACATGGAGAAAAGAGGCTATCCGGCGTTGCCCTGGGGGCAACGCGGCGAAAGATCAACCCGTTATTGTGGCCTGCCCGGCGCCACCCTTTCGCAGGGCCATCAGGACACCCGGATCGTCTGCTCGCGCGTCAGAGCGATTCCCGGGGTGCCGATCTCGATTTCCAGCGTCCAGACCGTCTTGAGCCGGTTGCCCGAGCTCGACGACATGCCGGTCCGCCGTATGAGCCTGCTTTTCTCGGGTCTCGGCGTCTTCTCTGAAGCTGCCGTGGATCGCTTCCCCGAATGCGTACTCCTTCGCCCGCATGGCACCATTGGCAGCTTATGACTGCGAACTTTGTGGGGTACCGATGCTGATCAACTGCGTGGCCTATGAAAACGGTGCCAAGCTCGCCGACATTCCGGTCGAGGACATCAGCGAATACATCAGCCGGCCGGGGTGCTTTGTCTGGGTGGCACTGAGCGACGCCACGCCGGGGGAGCTGGCCGAGATGCAGCAGGAATTCGGCCTGCATCCGCTCGCGGTGGAAGACGCGCAGCATGGCCACCAGCGCCCCAAGGTGGAGGAGTACGGCGATTCGCTCTTCGTCGTCATGCACCTCGTGGAGCCTTCGCCCGAGGGCGAGCACTGCACGAACGTGGGCGAGGTCGACGTGTTCGTCGGCGCCAACTACGTGCTGTCGGTGCGCAACCGCAGCAAGCAGGGCTTTCTGGGCGTGCGCGAGCGCTGCGAACGCGAGCCCGAGCTGCTGCGCAACGGCGCGGGCTTCGTGCTGTATGCGCTGATGGACGCGGTGGTCGACCGCTACTTCCCGGTGATCGACGCGCTGGAGGTGGAGCTCGAGGCCATCGAGCAGCAGATCTTCGGTCAGGGCGGCGTGGCGCGCGACAAGATCAAGCAGCTGTACGACCTGAAGCGGCGCAGCATGATCCTGAAGCGCGCGGTGGCGCCGCTGCTGGAGGCGGCCAGCAAGCTGCACGGCGGGCGGGTGCCCCAGATCTGCATGAGTTCCCAGGAGTACTTCCGCGACGTGGGCGACCACCTGGGGCGCATCAACGGCTCGATCGATGCCATGCGCGACACCATCGGCACGGCGGTCCAGGTGAACCTGTCGATGGTCACCATCGAGGAGAGCGAAGTCACCAAGCGCCTTGCATCCTGGGCCAGCATCTTCGCGGTGTGCACCGCCTACGCCGGCATCTGGGGCATGAACTTCGAGAACATGCCGGAGCTGAAATTCCGCTACGGCTATGCGGTGGCGCTGGGGCTGATCGCCGGCACCTGCGGCTATCTCTACTACCGGTTCAAGCGCGCCGGCTGGCTGTGAGGGCGGGGCTGCCCCGGTTTTTTTCCTTCCCCGGGGAGGGGAAGGAGCAAGACCTTACTCGTCGTGCGTGTCGTGCGTGGCGATCGCGCCGCGGCGCCAGTAGCCCGAGGCCCGTGTCCATTTCGGGTTCGCGCCTCGCTCGCCCACGAGGTGCGCGCGCAGCGCCTTGGCGATTGCCGATTCGCAACCCACCCATGCATGGAAGTCGCCGGCCGGCAGCTGCATCGCTTTCAGCGCGTCGAGCAGCACAGGACTCAGGCCCGGTTCGGTGCCGCGGCGGTGCAGCCACCTGAGCGTGAGCTCGGCCTTCGTGTCGAACGGAATCTCGTCGGCTTCGCTGTCGACTTCCGCCAGCACCACCGCGCGCGCACCGGCCGGCAGCTCAGCCAGGCGGCGCGAGATGGCGGGCAGGGCTGTGTCGTCGCCGATCAGCAGGTGCCAGTCGAATTCGGTCGGCACGATGAACGAACCGCGCGGGCCGCCCACGCCGACGACGTCGCCGGGCCTGGCCTGCTCGGCCCATTGCGTGGCGGGGCCGGCTTCGTGCAGCGCGAAGTCGATTTCGAGCGTGCCGGCCGTCGCGTCATGGCGGCGCGGCGTGTAGTCGCGCATGGTCGGGCGGCCTTCGGGCCAGATCGGGCCCTCGGGGCCGGCCGTGGGCAGCGTGAGCTTGCCGGTGGCATCAGGGAAGAAGATCTTCGCGTGGTCGTCGAAGCCGGGGCTGGTGAAGCCCGCGAGGTCGTCGCCCGCGAGCGTGATGCGGATCAGGTGCGGCGTCACGCGCCGCGCGGTTTTCACCGTGAGCCGGCGAAAGCGCAGGTCGTGGCGCACCCGGCGCGGCATGCGGTCGGGCGCGGTGGAGGCGGATGAGGTACTGGAGTCAGTCATTGCAGGAATCCTGTGTGAACAGGACGGGTTGAGATTGGGGGGAGGGCGCAGGCTCAGATCTTTTCGATCTGCTGGGCCGCGGCGTCGAGCACCGCGGCGAATTCATGCGCCTGCTGCGCGGTCATCGCGGCGCCCGACAGGCGCATGCGCATTGCGAGCTTGAGGTTCTCGATGGCGCGCGTGACCTGCGGCGGCCGTCCGCCGCGCGGGCCGGCGCCGTCCACGCCGCCGCTCATGCGGGCCATCATGGCGTCGGCCATCTCGCGGTTCGCAGCGAGGAATTCCTGGCCGCTGGCCGTGATGCTGTAGCGCTTGCGGCCGCTGCCGTCGCCGGCTTCCACGCTGAGGTAGCCCATTTCCTCGAGCAGTGTGAGCGTGGGGTAGACCACGCCGGGGCTCGGCGCGTAGCTGCCGCCGAGGCGGTCTTCGATGGCCTTGATCAGTTCGTAGCCGTGAGCCGGCTTGTCGGCAATGAGCTGCAGCAGCACGAAGCGCAGGCCGCCGTGGCCGAACACGCGTGCGCCGCCACGGCCACCGCCGCGGTGTTGTCCGCGCCCGCCGGAAAGGCCGTCTTCATGTTCGCCGCGGGCGGTGCGGCAGTGGTGATGGCCGGAATGGAAATGTCTCATGGCGAGCATCCTTCATGATGTGTATCGGAATTATTTTAGATATATCTAAAATAAAGTCAAACCGATACCCTAGACCGCACGGGAGGCGGCTCGCCCATCGCCGCGAGTCAGCCGTCCGAAGCCTCTCCAGCGGCCACGAAGCGCCGCTGCCGCATCCACTTGGTCGCCACCCATTTCTCGCCGCGCAGCACGGGTCCGCCCGCATGCAGCGATGCATGGTCCACCTGCCCAAGGCTGTTGCAGTACTCGAAGTACACCGCGCTGCCGCGTCGTGGCGACACCGACCAGCCGCATTCGGGAAATACGGTCTCGCCGCCTTCCTCCACCTCGTTGAGGTAGCTCACGAGCGTGCTCACGCGCTGGCCGCTGCGTGCCAGCGAGGCCTTGTTGGCTGCGTTCGACGGCACCAGGAAATCGAAGTGGGGCATGCTCTGCGCGCCGGCCGGGTAGCACAGCACCTGCAGGCCTTCGCCGTTTTCCACCGGCAGGTTCATGAGCTCCGACACGCGCTGATCGAGCCTGGCGATGAAGGCGTTTTCGCGCAGCCGGAAGAACATGCCCAGGCTGCTGCGCTGTTCACCGACAAGGTCGCGCCCGGACAGCGGATCGACGGTGGTCGATGGCGCCAGCCGGGGCCTCGCGAGCGCGATCAGCTCTTCGCATTCCCGCGCGTCGAACACGTCGTCGAGCACAGCCATGGCCGGCTGCGCCGCGCGCGCGGCCACGCGCACGAGCCGGTCCGTGGTGCGGATCGACGTGCCCGGCGGCAGCCGTGGCGGCTCGTACTGGTAGAGGGGCGCTACCGTTACCGAATCGACAGGCACCGGGCTTCCGGTGCGCAGCGCGAACACGAAGGCATCGACGATGGTCCTGGCGGCCTCGGGCGGCATGTCTTGCGCGCGCATGGCCTTGATCACGTTCGCGGGGGCGCAGCCCTGGCGCAGGTTGTGCAATACCCAGTCGCTCAGCGCGGGCGAGAAACGCAGCACCGCATCCATCGGCTCAGACTTCCGCCGGAACCCAGCCGTTGCCGGTGCGTTTGAAGTTCTGCTTCAGCTGCATGGTGCCGGCGCCGCGCACCACGCGGTCGACCATCGGAAAGGCCTTTTGCACGTCGGCATTGCCCGTCCAGGGCGCGGCATCGATCCTGTAGGTGTAGGTGACGACGACTTCGGCCGGGTCCTTGGCGTCCTTGCGCGCTTCCCAGCCGACGATCTTGTCGAGCGTCAGGTGGGCGGCGCAGAAGTCGCCCTGGCCGCCCTGGCCGCTTTGGTTCTTGCGCACCAGAAAGTACTTCTTTCCTTCGTCGGTCAGCGCGTAGCGGGTGACCTCGATTTCGCCAGCCTCCTTGTCGTTCTCGACCTTCGCCGTGGACGCACTCACCAGCCCGACATGCTCCAGCACCGGCATCTGCACCGCGTTGCGCGCGCGCGTGCCTGCCTCGCGCTGCGGCACGTCGATGGGCCATTGGGTCTTGCCCAGGCACAGGTCGCCTTTCTTCGCGAGGTAGGCGTTCATCGCGGCCGTGAGGTTCGGCAGGTCGGCTTCGGGCTGCTGCGGGCCGCAGCCCGCGAGTGCGGCCAGGGCGGCGGCGCCGATTGCCGCGCAAAGGATCTTGTTGTTCATGTGTAGGCAAATCAATTGACGCACGCCCCCGGCTTCGCGGGCGTGGCCGGTGCCGTGTCCGCATCGCTCAGGGTGTTCAGGAAGCAGAGCAGGTCCGCGATGTCCTGCTCGGACATGGGAGGTGCGGAGCCCGCGGCGCGGCCGTCCATCGGCAGTTGCGTGTCGATGTTGGCTGCGTAGGCAGCCGGCAGGTCGTCGTACTTCTGCACCTTGCCGCCCGTGTACTGCGTCGTGACGAGGCCGTACGCCGGAAAGCCGGGATCGTTCTTCGCCTTGGGCGTTCCGCCGACGGTGGGGTACCACAGCTCGGGCTGCGTGTCGCGCGTGTTGTAGAAGCGCACGACCTGCTCCAGTGAATGCATCACGCCGTTGTGGAAGAAGGCCTGCCGCGTCGCCACGTTGCGCAGGGTCGGCGCCTTGAACATGCCGCAGAAGCCGTTCGCGGCGTTGGGTGCGGCCGGCGCGTGGCCGGTGCGCAGCGGGCCGCACACGCCCATGTCGAAATACTTCAGGTCGCCGTTGGCCGGAATGCCCGCGTTGCGCGGCACGCTGATCGCCTCGTACGAGAAGTCGGTGAACAGCGCCGAGCTGCCGTTCAGGCCCGCGCCCTGGTAGTGGCACGAGGCGCAGTTGCCGGTGGCCGGGTTGGTGAACACCTTCAGCCCGCGCGTTTCCGCCGGCGTGAGCGTGCCGCCGATCTTGTTGGCCGCGTACAGGTCGAACTTGCTGCTGTACGGGTGAAAGCTCTTGTCCTCCAGCTGGTAGGCCTGCAGGGCCTGCAGCGCGCTGGCGAAGGCGGCGTCGCTGTCGTCGAACACCTTCGCGCCGAAGGCCTTGGCGACCAGCGGTGCGTAGTCGGCCGCCTGCAGTTTCTTCACCACGTCGGTGCTGCTCGCGTTGGCCATCTCCAGCGGATCGAGCAGCGGAAGGCGGGCCTGCGCGGCCAGCGTGTCGGCGCGGCCGTCCCAGGCGAAGCCGCCGCCGGGGCCGGGCGCGCTGATGCCGTCGGGGTTGTCCAGCAGGTCGGCGTAGGGCGGCGTGATGTCCTTGTAGCGCAGCGAGGGCACTGCGCGCAGGCCGGCCTTGTCCATGTGCTCGCCGCCGAGCTGCACGGAGAGGTCGTTGGCCGGCGCGTACGCATGGGCCGGGTCGTGGCAGCTCGCGCACGACATGGCGCCGGAGCCCGAGAGGTTCTTGTCGAAGAACATCTTCTGGCCCGCCTGCGCCGCGAGGCTCAGCGTGCTGGCGGCGGCGGGCACCGCCGCGGGCGAGCTCGCCGCCGTGGTGGGCGCGGAGGCGGCCGGCAGCGCGGCCACCGATCCCCCGCCACCGCCGCCGCAGGAGACGAGCACGACTCCCGCCACGCCTGCTGCAGCCAGCACCGCCAGCCCGATCCAGCCGGCGCGTGTTACCGCCGGCCCTTTCGGGCCCGAACGGCGTTCTTCGCTCATTGCTTCAGCGACCAGACGTTGAACTGGTTGGCATCCGGCCCGACCTGCGCGGCGGTCGACACGTCGCCCGACTGCTTCTGCGTGTAGCTCGCCGGGATCACGAAGGCGTGGTTGATCGGCCGCACGCTGTCGAAGTGCGTGTCCGCGCTGCCCGCGTACTCCGGCAGGTTCATGATGTTCTGGGCGATGAAGGCCTCGGTGTACTTCGAGCGGTTCATGTACGAGCCGTCGACCGCCGGGTCGGCCAGCTGAAACATGTCCTGCAGCGTGCGCACGAACGAGAAGTGGCTGTAGGCATCGCTGTCCGATACGCCCTTGGGCGCGTCGGGCTGGTTGGTCAGGATGCCGAAGATGCTCTCGCCGTGGCCGCGGTTGCCCTTGGTGTAGTTGTTGATCGTGGCATCGACCGACCAGGTACCGTCCGCGTTCTGCTTGATCGGGTTGGCAACGGTGCTGTTGGCCACGTTCCAGCCGCAGCAGGAATTGAAGCCGCTGGTGGCGCTGCCTTCGTCGAACATCAGCACGATCGCCACGCGCTTGTGCGTGTTCTTCCACAGCGGCGAAGCCTGGATGCGCTTGACCGTGAAGTCCACGTAGTTGTCGCCGCGCGTGATGATCGGCGAGACGGCCGTGGTCGACACGTTGTTCGCCACGCTGCTGCAGTCGCTCGCGGTGCCGGTGCCGCCGGCGCCCTTCACGCTGATGCCGTGCATGTCGTCGCACTGGTCGGGCACCAGGAAGTTCAGGTTGCCGACGTTGCCGCTGGCCAGGTCGGTGCCGAGCTGGTCGTAGTCGTAGCTTGCGGGAATGGCGTAGTCGGTGCTGTTCTTCAGCGCCGCATCCCATTGGCCGCCGCCCATGGTGCGGTTGCTGTACTTCCATTCGGGCGCGCTGCGCACGTTCTGGTAGGCCATGCCGGGGTGATGCTTGGTCTTGTACAGGCCCGCGGGCAGCGGCAGCGTGAGCGTGGCGTCGCCGATGGTCGCGTTGTTGCCGCCGAGCGTGCCGGGCGGGTAGACGTTGTCCTTCGCGCTGACGGCGGCGTCGGCCACGCTGTCGGTGCGGAAGTCCTGGCCCGGGTTCATTGACTCGCTGTAGGTGCGCCAGGTGAGGCCGGCGCTCGTGATCGCGTTGAAGAGGTTCGGCTTGCCGACGATGTTGTGGTTCACCGCGGCGGCCTGCGTGCAGGTGGCCGCGAATGGCGACTTGGCCAGGCCCGGTTGTGTGTTGTCGGGCACGGGCGTGTCCTGCACCGCATTGGCGCCGGTCGCGTCGCAGTTCCACTGGCTGTCGTCGCTGATGCCCCAGTCGTCCGCGCCGCCCAGCGCCGTGTAGTTGGGCTCGCTCGGGTTGCCGGTGGCGTAGTAGCTCACCAGCTGGTTTCCGGCCTTGAGGTAGCCGTTGATCTTGGGCGCGTAGGCCGAGTTCAGGATCGACATCGTGGCCTTGTTCTCCAGCATCACGATGAAGATGTTGTCGTAGCGCGGAATGCCCTCGACGTTGAATGCGGCCTGCTGCGCCTGCAGGAAGGTGATGGGCTTGCGGTTGTCCGCGACGCCTGCCGTCGCCACCGTCACGCCCGCCATGCCGCTCAGGCGCGGGTCGCCGCCGGGGTTGGCCAGCGCGTCGGGGTACAGGTCGCCGCGGTCAAGCTTGGTGGTCGCGTAGGCGAAGCGGTTGTTGAGCGCATTGGCCTCGCCGAGCAAGGCGGTCTGCACATTGGCGGCCGCGGCATTGAAGTCGGCAAGCAGGGCGTCGACCGACACGCCCAGGCGCGTGGCCAGGTTCTGCTTCTCGGCTGCGTAGCTCGTGCCGTTGGCTTCGATCAGGCGCGCGACCTCGGATGACAGCGGGCTCACCACCACGGCCGTGCCTTGCTCCTTCACCTGGTCGAGCGCCACGCGCAGCACTTCGCGCCTGGGCACGCTGGCGTTGGTGGCGGTGTTCTTCGCGTTGGTGCCGATGTCGGCAATGAGCGCGGACGCGGCGGACAGCGAGAGGCTGAACTTGCCGTTGGCATCGGTCACGGCGGCGGGCTCGCCGCTGTCGCAGCGGCCGTTGTTGTTGCTGTCGACGCAGACCGTGGCGCCTGCGTAGTAGCCGGCCGCAATCACTGGATCGGTGCTGCTGCCGGCCTTGAAGGCGGTGGCGGCGAGCACGCCGCTGAAGGTGGTGTTGCCGGAGCCCGCGGGCTGGCTCGCGGGTTGGCTCGCGGGCGGCGGGAGGAATGCAACCGGCCCCGAGCCGCCGCCTCCGCCTCCGCACGCAGCCAGCAGCGAAGCTGCGAGCACGGTCAGGGTGGGACACAGCAAGCCGGATCTGATTTTTTGAATGGCTTTCAATTTCTTCTTTCGAGCGTGGAGGGGAGCGTGAAGCAGCGGCGCAGCCGATGGCTGCGCTTGCACTGCGGATCGCGGATGAATCTAGGAGCGCCGCATGTCAGTCAAAAGGCAGAAGACTTAGCAGCGAATTAGCGAGGCCCCGCGACCTGACCACGTCGAAAGAAGCACAGGAAAAGCCGAAACGAACGGCGTGCAGGAGGGCTGACTGCCACCTGACTTTTTGGCGCGCCGCGCACCTGAAATGCGGCCGTCGCGGGGCGAGCCGACACTGGCGGCGGCGTGATCGCGAGCCACCCACCCAGACCGTGGAAAGCCGGTCAGGGACGTCGCGCCGGAAGACTCAGGACTTCGCTTTCTTCGAAGACTTCGCCTTGCCCGCCCCATTGAGCGCGACCGCTTCGAGAACCAGCGCCTTGAACGCGGCTGCGTCCGGCTCTTCACCTTCATGGATGTCGATGGCGCGGCGCACGTTGCCGTCGAGGCTCGAATTGAAGAGTCGGGCCGGGTCCTTCAGCGACGCACCCTTGGCGAAGGTCAGCTTCACCACGCTCTTGTACGACTCGCCCGTGCAGATGATGCCGTCGTGCGACCAGACCGGCGTGCCCATCCACTTCCACTCCTCGATCACCTGCGGGTCTGCCTCGGTGATGAGCTTGCGCATCCTGGCGAGTGTTGCGCCGCGCCAGTCGCCGAGTCCGGCGATTTTTTCGGAGATGAGTTCCGAGGCCGGCTGGCCCTGGTCTGCTTTCGTGTCCGACTGCTTCATGTTCGTACCTCGATGAGTGGATCCAGTTCGGCGCGGAGGCGTTTTACCGCCACTTCGTGCCGCAGCGTCTGCGCGCCGCGCCCGTAGGTCGCGGCCTTGCGAATCAGCCGCAACTGCTCACGCTGCAGCCGTGTCTTCAGGCGCCTTGCGCGCCAGCCGTAGGTCCAGCCCGTTTCCCTGCGGACCTTGTACCGCTGCATGGGCGCGCCCAGCCGCACCCATTCGTCGTCGCGGATCAGCTCGCGCTCCGGCACGAACCAGGCTGCCAGTGCATGCAGGTACGTGCCGTTCTCGCGCGCGGCAACCTGCCAGAAGAGTCCCGCCACGATGATCGCGGGGAGCCCCTTGATCACCAGCATGATGGCCATTTCACCGTACCCGCCATCGAAGAGATCTTCGAGGAAAGGCGAGTTCCAGATGAAATGCATCGCCCATGCGAGCATGAAGCACAGCAGCGCGCATGCGATGCGCACCGCCATCGGCCGATGCGGATGCAGCAGGAACCACGCCACGCCGAAAGACGCGATCGCCGTGTAGGCCGCGTGGCTCCACAGCCCGCTCAGCAGCCCGCGCGTCAGCAGGTTGAGCAGCACCGGATACACCTGGTTCTCCAGCGGAAAGTGCATGGAGGCGTTGACCGTGTAGCTCAGGTTCTCGACCACCTGAAAGCCCAGCCCCGCCATCGCGCCGACGATCAGCACCGACAGGTAGGTCTGGAACTGGTTGCGCGCCACCAGCACCAGGAGGACGACCCCGGCAAGCTTCAGGAACTCTTCCGTGACCGGCCCCGCAACAGCCGGCCCCCACACCGCGACGAACTCCGGCGACACCAGCTTGGCGCACAGACTTTGGATGGCGATGTTGGCCGGCGCCGCGAAATACACCGCGCCCATGCCGCCCCATGCGAAGGCCAGCACGTAGGCCTCCGGCGGGTGCTGCTCGAGCAGGTCCAGCGTGCGAAAGGCCAGCACGAAAAGCAGCGTGTAGGCCCCCCACACCAGCAGCCCCAGGAATGCGGTGATGGGCACCACGCGAAACCCCATCGAGAACATCTGGACCGTGTAGAACAGCCCGTTGACGATCAGCGCCGCCAGCAGCCAGAAAGCGGCGCGCCCTGGCTGGAAGAACGAGTCGGTGCCGACCGGCCACTGGGCCCGGTCCTGGTCGAAGACGGGCGGCCTCACTGCGTGGCCTCCAGGTCCATCGAGTCCAGCATGCCGCGGGCTTCGGTCAGCGCGTCGTCCATGCCTTCGTTGGCGCCGTAGAAGTCGATCTGCACGAGCGATTTGCGCTGCAGGTCGACCACCTGCCAGAACCGGCCCGCCAGCTTGGAGCCGTAGTAGGCGAAGGTCTTGCCCTGCAGCCCCCACGACGTGACGAAGTCGGACACGTCGCCATCGATGCGCAGGCGCTGGCCGCGCTCCATCAGCCGCTGCTGCCGCACCAGCGAGCCATCCGGCCCGCCGGCCCAGGGCTGCGTCGTTACCAGGAACTTGTGGCTGCCCTTGAAAAGCATCAGCGACTGGCCTGCCTTCGAGCGGGAAACGTCCATCTCCCATCCCTCGGCGGGGACGAACCTGGCCTGGCCGGCGTCCACCGTCTGTCCCGCGGGCAACGGCCGGTTGCCCGGCGTGTGACGGTTCCAGAAGGTGAGACCGCCCACATAGGCGGCAATGGCGAGGAGCACCGCCAGCGCGCCCGGCCAGGTGCGATACGGTATGCGGCGTGACGGCTCATGCATCCTTTGATCGTGCCATACGATCGCATGCGCCTGGCGGCCCCCGCAACCGATGCGGCATACTGCCAGCCCCTAAAAACTCCCAGAAGCCCGCCGAATGGAAAACGAAGTCGACCCCCAGGTACTCGCAGTCATCAATGAAAAGCGACTGTCCGGACCACGGCTCACGCCGGTCGAAATCGTTGCCAAGATGGGCGTGTTCGACGCGCGCGAAAAGCCGTTCGACCACGCCTGGCTCGCAACCGGCGACAACGTCATCGCCACCATCTGGGCCGAATGGGTGAACGTGGGGGCCGGCGGGCGCTGGTTCTGCCTGGAGTCGCTCGACATCCACCACCGCGCGGGCGGCGGCGAGCGCAACGCGCAACAAGTCCAGCGCGGCAAAGACCGCCTGGCCTTGCTCAAGCGCACCTTCGACGCCGGCCAGGGCTTTCGTGCCGTGGTGCAGACCAACCGCCTCGCCATCGTCGAAGTGGAAAGCAACAAGGACGCCAAGGTGTCCACCCGCGTGCGCGACGACGACGAATGGCACGTCGCCAGCTGGGAGCCCGAGCAGAAGCTGGCTGTGCTGGTTCGCGGCCCGCGCGGCTGGGTGCCGACCGAGGCCGAAGTGCAAACCGCCAGGGCGCGCAGCAACGTGCCGCAGCAGCTGGCCGCAGCCGCCGGTGCAGCCGATGGCGCCGCAAGCAAGGCGTCGCCCGAAGAAGTGCGGGCCGCCGCCATCGCGTACGTCATCAAGCATTTCACCGGCTACGGCTACAAGGCCGAGAACCTCGCCGACAAGAACATCGGCTACGACCTCGAAGTGTCGAACGCCAAGGGCCAGACGCTGCTGCGCGTCGTGGTCAAGGGCACCGCGCCGGGCGTGCCGAGCTTCAAGCTCAGCGAAGAAGAAAGCGCATGCTCCGTGCGCGAACCGCTCTGGCGTCTGCTGGTGGTGACCGACGCGGGCAGCCCGACCGCGCAGCACAAGATCTACAAGCCCACCGAGATTAGCTCGGCCCCGGGCCACGACCCGTCGTAAGCAGCGCGCCGGGGCCGGCGCATCTCAGGCCCACCGCATGGAGGAATCCAGATGCCTGTTGCAATGTTCGCCGCCCTGGGCTTTACGGTCGCGCTCCTCGTCACGACGGCCTACTTCATCATGGGTTCGATCCCGCTTCTGGTCCTGAAGCACGACACACCGCTCGACGCCCGCTTTGTGCGCGGCTTCTTCAACATCTACTACAACGCCGCGTTCATTACCGCGACTGCAACAGCCATCAGCTTTGCACTTGCAGGGCGCGCGGGGCTCGCCGCGGGTGCCGTGGTTTTGGCGCTGATTGCCGTCGCCCTGCGCAGGAAGATCATCCCCAGGATGGACTCGCTCGGGGCGCAGATCCAGGCGAACTACATGGACGCCATTCCGGGATTTCGCCGAACCCACGTCATTGCGATCCTGATCAACATCGCCCAGCTCGTGGCCATCGTGTGGAGCCTCATTTCGCTGGGCCGATAGTTCGAGCCGGAAGCCCGACTGTCTGCTGCGCCTCGGCGACTGCCAATGCCTCGCCCAAGGTGCCGGCGCACAGAACCCGCGCCTCGGGTCGCAGTGCGCGCAAGCCGAAAGCGAAGCCGGCCTGGTACAGAGGGCGGGGGCGGGTGCTCGCGTGGAAATCGACCCGAGTAGACTCCGCGGCTTTCTGTTCTGCAGAGGAGCGACCCGCGATGGCTGTCTTCGGCGCCGGCCCTTACTTCCACGGTACGCGGGCGGACCTCCAGGTGGGCGACCTGCTCACCGCAGGCTTCCGCTCGAACTACGACGGCCGCGTCGTCATGAACCACATCTACTTCACCGCCTGGCCAAAGGGCGCCGGGCTGGCCGCCGAAATGGCGAAGGGCGAGGGCCGTCGCCGCGTCTACATCGTCGAACCCACGGGTGCCTTCGAGGATGACCCCAACGTCACCGACAAGAAGTTTCCGGGCAATCCCACACGCTCGTACCGCAGCCGGGAGCCGCTTCGGATCGTGGGCGAACTGGCGACCTGGGAGCTCTTTGACGCGGAGTACATCCTGCAGCTCAGGGAGCGCGTACGCGTGGGCATGGGGGAGATCATTAACTGAATCCCGCCTGCCATGCCGCGCTGGGTAGCGATCGGAAATGGACTGGGTCGCGGAGATCGCCCAGCGCGATGCCCGGCGTTGGATGATGGATTCGAGCGTCGGCCACAACCAGACTTTAGGAGTGCACCACGGATGGTCCGCGCAGCTCGAACAGTCATTCGCCGACGGCGAGCGGCCGCACCACCCGCTCACCGCAGTTCCGGAAAAGACAGCCCCATCACATTTGCCGATTCAAGCCAGTGATCCCTGTGGCGCAGGAATTCGCATGCGCGCGTTTCCCACGGCAGCGGTCCTTCCCGCCGTTCATCACCTCTGCGGCATGTCCTTGATCGAATACCCCAGGCTCACAGTCGCATCCTCCGGAATCGCCGGCATCGTCGCATTCCAAGCCTGCCAATCCGCCCGCATCGCAGCCAGCCTTTCCGGCTCCTTCTTCGCCAGATTCGCCCGCTCGCGCTCATCCCCGGGAATGTTGAACAGGTACTCGTTCCCGTCCACCTTCAGGTACTTCCAGTCCCCATCGCGCATGGCTTCCTGCCCGCGGTGGTTCATGCGCCAGTGCAACGGCCTGCGGAAGCTTTGCTTCGCATCCTTCAGCACGGGCATCAGCGAGACGCCATCCAGCGGATAGTCCGCATGCGCCGCCACGCCGGCCGCGTCGAGCATGGTGGCCGACCAGTCCATGGTCATGCACAGCTGCGTGCTCTCGCTGCCCTTGCCAATCACCGCAGGCCAGTGCGCGATCCATGGCACGCGGATGCCGCCTTCGGTCAAATCCATCTTGCCGCCCACCAGCGGCCAGTTGTCCGAGAAGCGCTCGCCGCCGTTGTCGCTGGTGAACACCACCAGCGTGTTGTCGGCCATGCCGTGCTTCTGCAGCGCGGCCATGATCCAGCCGATGCCTTCGTCCATGTGATGGATCATGCGGCGATACACGTGGATGTTGCCGCCGGCCAGGTCGAACAGGTTGTCCTTCACGGCGGGTGCTTTGGCCGCGTCGTCGCGCGTTTCCCATGGCCAGTGCGGGGCGGTGTAGTGCAGGCTCAGGAAAAAGGGCGCTTCCTGCTTCGCCATGCGCTCCACGTACTCGACCGCGCGCTTCGAGAGGATGTCGGTGAGGTAGCCCTCTTCGACCTTGTCTTCCTCGCCGAACCACAGGTCGTGCCGTCCGGTGGAGTCGCAGTGGGTGAAGTAGTCGACCCCGCCCGACATCGGACCGAAGAATTCGTCGTATCCCGAGCGCAGCGGCCCGAAGCTGGGCGGGTAACCCAGGTGCCATTTGCCGATGAGCGCCGTGCTGTAGCCGCTGGCCTTCAGCAATGAAGGCAGCGTGGGATGGTCGGTCGGCAGGCCAAGCGTGGCGCTGCCGCGGCTCCTGCTGTTGATGGGCTCTTCGGCGGCGCCGCGCAGGCGGTACTGGTAGCGCCCGGTGATCATGCCGAAGCGGGTAGGCGAGCACACGGGCGAGTTGGCGTAGCCCTGCGTGAGCTTCAGGCCGTTGGCGGCCAGCCCGTCGAGCACGGGCGACACGGGGCCGAACACGGCGTCGCGGCCGCCGTAGCAGCCGAGGTCTGCGTAGCCGAGGTCGTCGGCAACGATGAAGATGATGTTGGGTCTGTTCATGTCTCTTTGGCGTCGTCGGAGCTCAGGGCTGGTAGCCCGACTTCTGCACCACCGGGGCCCACTGCGCGCGGTAGGACTTCAGCATCGCGGCGGTCTGCGCCTGCGTGCTCACTACCGGGGTCATGCCGGAGTCCTTGAACTTGCGCTGCGTGTCCGGGTCCTGCATCACTTCGCGAATGATGTTGGACAGGCGCTCGACCTTGTCCTTGGGCATGCTGGCCGGCGCGAAGAAGGTGTTCCAGCCGGTGGCGGACAGGTCGAGGCCTGCTTCCTTGAAGGTAGGCACGTTCGGCGCAAAGGGCGAGCGCTTGGCGCCCGACAGCGCGAGGATGCGCAGCTTGCCGGCCGCGTGCTGCGGGATCACCACGTCTTCGGTGTCGACGGCAATGGGCACCTGCCCGCCGATCAGGTCGTTCAGCAGCGGCGCGGAGCCGCGGTAGCCGATCACCTGGGTCTGCACCTTGGCCTTCTCGCCCACCATGAGGCCGAAGAAGTGCGGCAGGCTGCCGGTGGCCGGCACGCCGACGTTGGCCTGGTTGGGGTTGGCGCGCATCCAGGCGAGCAGATGGTTGAGCTCGCGCACGGGCAGGGTGGGGGACACCGCCAGCGCGAAGTTGTAGTCGTTGACGTAAGACACGGGCACGAAGTCGCGCTCGGGGTCGTAGTTGTTGTCCTTGAAGACCAGCGGCGCCACCACCATCACGGCGGGGTTGGCGAGCATCAGCACGTTCTGGCTGGCCGGGGTGGTCTTCACCTGCTGCGCCGCGAGGCGGCCGCCCGCACCGGGCTTGTTGTCGACCACCACGGGCACGCCCAGGCGCGAGGAAAGCTTGTCGCCCACGATGCGCGCCACGCGGTCGGTGGCGCCGCCGGGGGCGTAGCCGACGACGATGCGCAGCGGGGTGTCGAACGTCTGCGCGCTCGCCGCGGGTGCCGTGGCGGCGATGGATGCCATGAAGCCGGCTGCGGCAAGCAGCGTGGCCAGGCGGCGGGTGATGGGGGGCGTATTCGGCATATCGGGGTTCCTCCTCGTTTCGGTCGTTCGTTTGGTTGTTCAGTCGTTGGCCTGGAAATTCACGGCTTTCATGATGCCCGCCCAGCGCGCGGTGTCCTCGCGCATGGTCTTCAGCAAGGCGTCGCTGCCGTCGCCGACCGGGTACATGCCGTTCTGCAGCAACTGTTGGCGCACCTCGCGCGAGTTGACGGCGCGGACGAATTCCGCGCGCAGCTTGTCGACGGTGGCTTGTGGTGTCTTGAGCGGTGCGTAGTAGGCGAACCAGGCGGTGGCCACCACGTCCTTGTAGCCGGCTTCGACGAAGCATGGCAGGTTGGGCATGAGCGGCGAGCGCTTCTCGCCGCTGGTGGCCAGCACCTTCACGCGGCCCGTGGGCATCATCTGCTGCGCGCCGCCGACGGTGTCGAAGTACACGGGTATGGTGCCGCCCATCACGTCCTGCCGCGCGGGGGTGGAGCCGCGGTAGGGCACGTGCACCATCTTCAGCCCGGCCGTGCGGTTGAGCATCTCGCCTAGAAAGTGCGAAGGCGTGCCCGAGCCGTAGGAGCCGAAGCTCAGCTTGTCGCCCTGCGCCTTGGCCCAGGCGATGAACTCGGCCAGCGTGTTGGCAGGCACGTCCTTGTGCACGGTCAGCGCCAGCTCGAAGCGCGCCGCGTTGATGATCGGCACGAAATCCTTGAACGGGTCGTACGAGAGGCTGCGGTAGGCGCTCGGGTACATGGTCATCATGCTGGCCGTTCCCAGCAGCAGCGTGTGGCCGTCGGGGGTGGCCGTCTTGACGGTTTCCGCCGCAATGCGGCCCGCCGCGCCCGCGCGGTTGTCGACGATGAGCGGGCCCAGCGCCTCGCGCACCTGCTGCGCGATGGCGCGGGTCAGCACGTCCTGCGTGCCGCCGGCGGGCACGCCGATCAGCACCTTGATGGGCTGGCCGGGCCTGAAGGCCTGGGCCCGCGCATCGAGGGCGAGCGGCGCAAGGGCAAACCCGCCCAGGGCGGCGAGTGCGTGGCGGCGGTCGAACGAAGAAAGGGGCGTGGGCATGGGGCGGCGTCTCCGGGGTTTTCTCGGGGTTGGAGTTCGATCCCGAAGACTGTAGAGACGCTACAGTCGATTGATCTAATCAACCAACCCCCGGACTAACCCCCAATGACCACGCAGCACCGTTCGCTCGACGACCTGCTGCTGTACCGGCTGTCGCGGGTGGTCGGCGTGGCGGGTGGCATGGTGATCCGGCTGTGCGAGGGCCGCTTCGGCATCACGCGGCGCGAATGGCGGATGATCGTGGTGCTCGCGCGCCGCGGCGAACTGGGCTCCTCCCAGCTGGCCGAGCATGCCCAGCTCGATCGCGCCCGCACCTCCAAGGCCGTTGGTTCGCTGGTCGAAAAACAGCTGGTCTCGCGCGTGGCCCGCGTGGGCGACCGGCGGCAGGTGCTGCTGGACCTGACCGAGGCGGGGCACGCGCTGTACGCGGAGCTTTTTCCGCTGGTCACCAGGATCAATGCCGAGCTGATAAGCGCCCTGAGCGGCGAAGACGCGGCGCGCCTGGACCAAATCCTGCACCTCCTGCAGGCGCAGGCCGAGCGCATGGTGGCAGTGGCCGTGCTGCCCAAGGCGGACCGAGGCCGCCGCGGGGCGGGCGGCATCAGGCCACCTTCATCACGGTCGCCTTGACGATGCCGCGGTAGCGCACCTGGTTGCTTGCCAGGCGGTGCGCTGCGGCGCCGCCTTCATCGGCGAGCGCCTCAACGCCGTATCAGGCCACGGCTCGTTGCTGCTGTTGTCCGTATTCCTGGTCGCCGTCGCTCGCGATGCGCATCTTCGGCAGGAACTGCGGGTGCTCGCGCTGCATGAAGTCGATCAGCCCTTCGCGCACGCTGCAGCGCAGGTCGAACGCAAGGCCCGACGTTGCCGCGGTGCACAGCACGCGGATCTGCATGGTGCGCTCGGTCGCATCGGTCACTCGCAGGTTGAAGAAGCGGCCGTCCCATTCGGGTGCGGCCTTCACGATGCGCTCGACCTCCGCGCGCAGCGGCGCGAGCGGCATGCCGTAGTCGACGTAGATGAACACGGCGCCCAGCAGCTGCGCCGAGTGCCGCGTCCAGTTCTGGAACGGCTTCTCGATGAAGTAGGTGAGTGGCAGGATCAGCCGGCGCTCGTCCCAGATCTTGAGGACGACGAAGGTGCCCGTGATCTCCTCGACGCGGCCCCATTCGCCCTCGACCACGAGCACGTCGTCGATGCGGATCGGCTGCGCCAGCGCGATCTGCAGGCCCGCAATGAGGTTGCTGAACACCGGCTTGGCCGCAAGGCCGGCCACGATGCCGATCACGCCGGCCGAAGCCAGCAGGCTCGCGCCCACCTGGCGCGCACCCGGAAAGGTCATGAGCATCATCGCGCCGCCGGCCACCAGCACCACCGTCATGGCGGTGCGCGCCAGCACGCGCGTCTGCGTGAGCACACGGCGCGCCTGCAGGTTGTCGTCGATGTCGGAAGGGTTCTGGGCGAGCACGCCTTCGGCGAAGCCGCTGATGGCCTTCACCGTGAGCCAGGTGGCGGCGGCGATGAGCAGCAGTCCGTTGAGGTGGCGAACGTTGCCGATGAAGCGAAGGTCGTCAGGCGCCGCCTGGAAGATGAGCAGCAGCGCCACCAGCGGCAGCACGAGCCGTGCTGGCGCGTTGCAGTTGATCACCATCGCGTGCACCGTGGGTACGGGGCGGGTGATGCGCTTCAGGACAAGGCCGCCGATGCGGTGAACCAGAAGAGCGAGCGGGATGGCGACGAGGATGGCAATCCATGTGCCGAACCAGGGGTGGGCAAGTATCTCTTTGGTCATCAGGCGGTGGTCGTCGTGGCTGCTGTTGTCTCGTTCAGGGGTTGAAGAATGCGCGCCGCGTCGTCGCGCAGCTGCGTGGCGAGTGCCGTGGCGAGGTCGAGCCGGCGCAGCAGCCAGGGGCTGATGTCGTTGTCGAACGGGTCGGGCAGGGGGATCGGGCCACCCACGGTGGTCGAGCCGGCGCTCTCGGGTTGAGAGGGGCCGGTGGTAGGGATGGTTCCGATGGCCGCTTCGATGCGCTGCGCGGTGCGGCTGATCGGGCCTTCGACCTCTGCGGGCGTGAGGCGGTCACGCCGCAGCACCAGCATCGACTTCACGGCGCTCAACTGCGCAAGCAGCTGGTAGCTGTGTGCCTGCAGGTGCTCGAGCGGCTCCAGCGGCGGCTGCACCGCGCGCGGCTCCGAGAGCGAGCGCTGCGTGGCCTGCACCAGCGCCGAGAGGCTGTCGTAGGCCTCGCGGCGCGCGAGCCGCCATTCGAGCTCGGGGCTGCTGTCGATGGCCTTGAGCTGACCCAGGCCGAGCGCGAGCCGTGCATGCCGCGCCTGCGCGCTGAGCACGCGCGACACCAGCGCCGGAATCTGCGTGCGCTCCCACGAGGGCAGCACGTAGCAGAAGCCCCAGGCCAGCGCGGCGCCGATGAGCGTGTCGGCGATGCGCTCGAAGAGCGCGAAGATGGGCGCGATGCCCACGTTCAGCATGTGGGCCTGCACCAGGCCGAGCACGGTGGCGGCCACGGCGGTAATGAGGTAGCGCCGCACTGCGAAGCTGTGCGCGATGGCCTGCGCCACCGTGACGATGACCAGCAGCATCAGCGCCGACGGGTGCGCCGACAGCAGCCCCACCGCGAGCACGCAGCCCAGCAGCGTGCCAGCCACGCGCGCGTTGCGGCGCTCCAGCGTCTGCGACAGGCTGCCGCGCAGCACGACCACGATGGTCAGCAGGATCCAGTAGTCGTGCGAGCCCCAGGGCATCGACACCGCGATGGCGTAGCCGGCTGCGATGGCCAGCGCGGCGCGGATGGCGTGGCGCAGCGGCGGCTGGTCCCAGCTCCACAGTGTGAAGAAGGGGCGCAGCGACCAGTCGGTAGGGCTCACGAAGAGCTGCCAGTTGGCGCGCACCACGGCGAGGTTGGGCTCGGCGTCGCCGCGCGCCATGGCCGACAGGCGCAGCACCTCGTCGTTGATGTGGCCGATGCGGCTGGCCAGCCCGCGCGCGAGCATGGCGGCCGTGGGGCCGATGTGGCCGCCGCTGCCGCCGTGCATGTCGGCGCTGTCGTCGGCCGAGACGTGGATGGCCGCCAGGCGTGGGCGGCGGTCGGCTATGGCCTCGGGGTGGCGGCCCATCATGAGGGCGTCGGCCAGCGCGATGGTCTCGTCGGCGAGCTCTTCGAGCACGCGGCGCATCTCGATCAGCGCCTCGGCGTGCGCGGGGTGGGCGCGCAGGGTGTCGAGGTCGAGCTCGCTGGCCAGCAGCTGGTCGCGCATCTCGAGCACGATCACCAGCATGGCGGCCAGGCGCTGGCGGCGCGGAGTGCGCGGCGATTCGAGCACGATGTCGCGCGTGGCCTGCAACTGGTCGGCCAGCGCGGCCTGCTCGCGCAGCAGTTGGCCCAGCAAGGGCGCGGGAGTGTCGCGCACGTCGCGGGTCTCGTCCTGCGGCAGGAACTGGCTGGCCTCGGTTCGCATCAGCGCGGCCAGCGAATACAGCACGTCGGCCACCGACTGGGTGCGAAAGCGCCCGTTGAGCGCGAGGTTGGCCAGCGTGGCCCAGATCACGTAAAGGCCCGCGCCCAGTCCGAAGTGCCAGGTGCGCTCGATGGCGTCGGCCATGCCGGCGGGCGGCGGCGTGGCCATGGAGAACACCATCGAGAACATCACCGCGATGGCGATCGGAATGCCGCGCTTGCCCCAGGCCATGGCCAGGAAGGCGACGAAGGTGGCGGGCACCAGCACCAGCCCGAGCCGGATGGGGGCACTGTGCAGCATCTGCACCGCGAAGAAGAGCGGCAGCCCGATGAGCGGCGCCGGCAGCATCTGCAGGAACTTGCCGCGGCGTGGGCCGGGCAAGTCGGGCGGCGCGGTGACGATCACGCCGGTGGCGGCCGCAGAGGCCGCAATGGTGCCGAGCCAGAGGTGGATGCCGCCCGAGATGAACAGCAGGCCCAGCGCAACGGTGAGCCCGCTCGCGACGTAGTGGCTCAGCGCGATGCGCAGAGCGGCACGAACGCGGGGCGCGGCGTGGGGCCCCAGCATCGTCACTTGGCGGGCGTGTCGCCCTCGGAGGGGCCACCGGCGGCGGGTGCGTCGCGGCGGATGCGCGTGAGCTTTCGGGGGGCGGGTGCGGCGGCGGGTGCCGGGGCGGCGCCTTCGGCAGCTTCATCCGCGAAGTCGACCACGGTGCTGCGGGCGTACAGGTCGACCGAGGCGTCGGCGGCATTCGACTTGGTCGAGGCGGACACGGCGCGCACGCGGTCGCTGGCGCGCAGCTTGTCGTCCACGTTGGCAAACTTCGAATACTTGGCGAGCAGCGGCACCAGCTGGCCGTAGATGCGCGGGGCGCCGGCCAGGCATTCGCGCTGTTCGAGGAACTCGGGCTCGCCCGTGAAGTTGCCGATCAGGCCGCCGGCCTCGGTCACCAGCAGCGAACCCGCGGCCACGTCCCAGGGATTCAGGCCGGTCTCGAAGAAGGCGTCGGTGAAGCCGGCCGCCACGTAGGCGAGGTCGAGTGCGGCGGCGCCGGGGCGGCGCAGGCCGGCCGCGCGGGGCATCATGTCCGCCATGATGGCCAGGTACTGCTTGAAGTTGTCGCCGGTGCGGAACGGGAAGCCGGTGGAGATCAGGCACTCGTTGAGGCGGGTGCGCTTGGAGACGCGGATGCGGCGCTCGTTCATGTAGGCGCCGCGGCCCTTGGTGGCGGTGAACAGGTCGTTGCGGGTGGGGTCGTACACCACGGCCTGCTCGATCTTGCCGCGCACCGACAGCGCGATGGACACGCAGTACACCGGGAAGCCGTGGATGAAATTGGTGGTGCCGTCGAGCGGATCGATGATCCAGACGTAGTCGGAGTCCTTGGCGCCGTGTTCGGTGCCCGATTCTTCGGCCAGGATGCCGTGCCCCGGGTACGCGCCAAGCAGCGTCTCGATGATCGCTTTTTCGCTGGCGTGATCGACTTCGGTGACGAAGTCGTTGACCTGCTTCTGGGAGATGCGAACGGCCTCGACGTCGAGGGCGGCGCGGTTGATGATCGCGCCGGCGGCGCGTGCGGCCTTGACGGCCACGTTGAGCATGGGATGCAGGTTGGGGGACGACATTGGATTGTGGGAAGAACGGTGGGGAGGCCCCCGGAGGCGGCCCGGCGATGCGGGCAGCGAGAATCGGGGGATTTTACCGGCTCCGCCGTTTCGTGTCTCCAAATCCGCCATGCGCACCCGTTTCATCCTGATCCAGACCAGCCACGCCGGCAACGTGGGCGCCGCCGCCCGCGCCATGAAAACCATGGGTTTTTCCGACCTCGTACTGGTGGCGCCGCGCTGGGCCAACGTGCTGCGGCGCGAGGAAACCATCCAGCGCGCGAGCGGCGCGCTCGACGTGCTGACCAACGCCCGCATCGTAGAAACGCTGGACGAAGCCCTTGACGGCGTCACCCACCTGTGCGCCACGGCCATGATCCCGCGCGACTTCGGCCCGCCCACGCGCACGCCCCGGGAGCACCTGGAACCCCTGGCCAAACAGGGCGACCAGCACGTGGCCTTCCTGTTCGGCTCCGAGCGATTCGGCATGCGCAACGAGGACGTCTACCGCTGCAACGTGGCCCTGAGCATCCCGACCGATCCGAAGTTCGGCTCGCTCAACCTGGGCGCGGCGATCCAGGTGGTGGCCTACGAGTGGCGGCTCGCGCTCGGTGGCTACGAGGTGCGCGAAGCCATCAACCCCGTGCAGGCGGCCGATGCGCAGGCGGTGGCCGGCATGCTCGACCACTGGGAGCGCTCGCTCGTGGAGATCGGTTTCCTCGATCCCGAAGCGCCCAAGAAGCTGATGCCGCGGCTGCAGCAGCTTTTCAACCGCGCCCAGCCTACGCCGGAGGAAATCCACATCCTGCGTGGCATCGCCAAGGCCATGGCCGACGCCGCCAAGGCACCCAAGGCCGGCAAAAGCTCCTGAATAAAAAACCCCTTCGGCCCTACGCGAAGACCCCCGGCCTTAGACTGCTTCGCCCCTATCGATATAACGACAACAGACAGAAGGCAGCGATGTTTACTCGACTGCGCGCCGACATCCGGTGCATCCTCGAACGCGACCCGGCCGCCCGCAGCGCATGGGAAGTGATCACGGTCTACCCCGGCTTCCATGCCGTGGTGCTGCATCGCTGGGCGCACGCCTGTTGGACGCATGGCTTCAAGTGGCCCGCGCGCTTCATCGCGCACTGGGCGCGCTGGCTCACCGGCATCGAGATCCATCCGGCCGCCAAGCTCGGTGAGCGCGTGTTCTTCGACCACGCCATGGGCGTGGTGGTCGGCGAGACGGCCGAGATCGGCGACGGCTGCACCATCTACCAGGGCGTGACGCTGGGCGGCACCTCGCTCTACAAGGGCGCCAAGCGGCACCCGACGCTGGGGCGTGATGTGGTGGTGAGCGCGGGGGCCAAGGTGCTGGGCGGCTTCGTCGTGGGCGATGGCGCCAAGATCGGCAGCAACGCGGTGGTCATCAAGCCGGTGCCGGCGGGGGCGACCGCGGTGGGCATTCCCGCACGCATCATTCCGTCGAAGACCGGCGAAAGCGCCGATGTGGCCGCGCCGCAGAAGTTCTCCGCCTACGGCATCACGCAGGAAGACGACCCGCTGAGCCAGGCGCTGCGCGGGCTGATCGACAGCGCATCGAGCCAGGAGCACCAGATCGCGCTGCTGTGGCAGGCCATCGAGAAGCTGTCGGCGCAGCCGGGCACCAAGGATTGCGTGCCGGGCGATGCGGCGCGCGACGAGAACTTCGAGGCGGACAAGCTCACGCAGCTGGTGGGCAAGTAAGAAGAAGCCCGATCAGCCGCCCCGCTTGGCCGGCGCGTGCAGCGCCCCGTGCACATGGCCTGCGTGCTGGCCGAAGGTCTCGGGAGCGAGGGAGGCGGTGTCCAGTTCCTGCAGGATGCCGCAGGCGTTGGCCGATTCGGGGCCGCAGCATTGTTGGCGCAGCGCCTTCAGTTGCTTCTCCAGCATCTTGAGTTCGGCGATGCGCGTGGCCACGTGGCCGATGTGGTCGTCCAGCAACTGGTTGACCTCGCCGCAGTCGTCCTGTGGCGCGTCGCGGAATTTCAGCAGGCTGCGGATCTCGTCGAGCGTCATGTCGAGCGAGCGGCAGCGGCGGATGAAGCCCAGGCGCTGGGCATGGTCTTCGTCGTAGATGCGGTAGTTGCCATCGGTGCGCGCGGGCTCGGGCAGCAGTTGCTCGCGCTCGTAGTACCGGATGGTTTCGACCGGCGTGTTCGCGACCTTGGCCAGTTCCCCGATTTTCATGATGCGGCAAATGAACGAGTGGGAATGAGCGTTTGACTCTACACCTGCTTCAGGGTTTCCAATCGATGCCATGACGAATCAGAACGCCCTGAAGCCGGTGACGCCGGCCCTTCATCCGCACGACCACGATCATGGTCACGACCACGCGCCCGGGCATGCGCATTCCCCTGCCGCAACATCCTGCTGCGGCGATCCGGTCTGCGGCTCGTCGCCCGCCATCGACGCGGCCGATATTCCCAAGGGCGCCTTGCTCTTTCGCATTCCCACGATGGATTGCGCCGTCGAGGAATCCGAGATCCGCCGTGCGCTCGAGCCGGTCGCGGGGGTCAAGGGCCTGCGCTTCCGGCTTGGCGAACGCACCATGGCCATCACCACCGACGACGGCGTGCTGCCCCAGGCGCTCGCCGCGATCCGCAGGGCCGGCTTCAAGCCCGAGCCGCTGAACGCAGAGGGTGCCGCGGCAGCCGCGCCCGCGAAGATCGCCGGCATGAGCATCGGGCTTGCACGCCTGGTGGCTGCACTGCTGCTGGCCATCGCGGCCGAATCGATCTCCTTCATGGGGTTCGAGAGCAAGGGCTTCATGGCGGCCGAGATGGTGCTGGCGCTGGGCGCGATCGGCCTCGCCGGTCTCGACACCTACAAGAAGGGCTTTGCCGCATTGGTGCGCGGGCGCCTGAACATCAACGCGCTGATGGCCGTGGCCGTCACCGGTGCTTTCATCATCGGCCAGTGGCCCGAAGCCGCGATGGTGATGGCGCTCTATGCCATCGCGGAACTGATCGAAGCGCGCGCCGTGGACCGTGCGCGCAATGCCATCCAGAGCCTGCTGGCGCTCGCGCCCGAGCAGGCCGAGGTGAAGCAGTCCGACGGCAGCTGGCGCACCGTGATGGCCAGCGAGGTGGTGCTGGATGCCATTGCGCGCATCCGCCCCGGCGAGCGCGTGCCGCTGGACGGTGTCGTCACCGAAGGCACCAGCGCCATCGACCAGGCGCCGGTCACGGGCGAGAGCATTCCGGTCGACAAGACCGTCGGCGACCAGGTGTTCGCGGGCACCATCAACCAGACCGCCGGGCTGGAGTTCCGCGTGACGGCGGTGGCGGCCAACACCACCTTGGCGCGCATCATCCACGCGGTCGAGGAGGCGCAGGGTTCGCGCGCGCCGACGCAGCGCTTCGTCGACAGGTTCGCCGCCATCTATACGCCCACCGTCTTCGTGCTGGCGCTGGCCGTGGCGGTGCTCACGCCGCTGTTCATGGACTGGACGTGGCTGCAGGCCATCTACAAGGCGCTGGTGCTGCTGGTCATCGCCTGCCCGTGCGCGCTGGTGATCTCGACGCCCGTCACCGTGGTGAGCGCGCTGGCCGCGGCCGCGCGGCGCGGCATTCTCATCAAGGGCGGCACGTACCTCGAAGAGGCGCGCAGGCTCAAGGCGGTTGCGCTCGACAAGACCGGCACCGTCACCGAAGGCAAGCCGAAGCTGGTCGACTCGGTGCTGGTCGACACCTCGGGCAACGAGGCCGCGGTGTTCACCATTGCTGCCAGCATCGCGGGCCGTTCGGACCACCCGGTGTCGAAGGCCATCGCCGAAGGCCTGAAGGGGCCGCAAGGCGAAGTCGGCGACTTCGCCGCGCTGCCCGGCCGCGGCGTGCAGGCCACGCACGCGGGGCAGGCCTACGTGCTCGGCAACCACCGCCTGATCGAGGAGCGAGGCCTGTGCACGCCGTCGCTCGAAGCCGAACTGAAGCGCCATGAAGAGGCGGGCCGCACCGTCACGCTGCTGGCATCGGACAAGGCCGTGCTCGCGCTGTTCGCCGTGGCCGACACCATCAAGGAATCGTCGCAGGCCGCGGTGGCGGAACTGCGTGCGCTCGGCGTCGTGCCCGTGATGCTCACCGGCGACAACGCCGCCACCGCGAAGGCCATCGGCGCCCACGCCGGCATCGACGACGTGCGCGGCAACCTGCTGCCCGAGGAGAAGCTCGACGCCGTCAAGGCCATGCAGCAGCGCTACGGCGCCGCCGCGATGACCGGCGACGGCATCAACGACGCCCCCGCGCTCGCACAGGCCGACATCGGCTTCGCGATGGGCGGGGCCGGCACCGACACCGCGATGGAGGCGGCCGACGTGGTCATCATGAACGACGACCTGCGCCGCATCCCCGAGACCATCCGCCTGTCGCGCCGGGCGCATTCGGTACTGTGGCAGAACATCACGCTGGCGCTGGGCATCAAGGCCGTGTTCTTCGTGCTCGCGGTGTTCGGCAGCGCGACCATGTGGATGGCGGTGTTTGCCGACATGGGGGCGAGCCTGCTGGTGGTGGCGAACGGGCTGCGTCTGATGCGCGCGCAAAGGTAGAGTAGAAGCCACGGCTTCACTTCACCAGCGTGCAGCCCACGCCTCCAGCGGCACCCGCGCCGCATTGCACACATAGCTCACGGAGTGATACCAACCCGCGAGCATCATCAGCTCGATCAGCTGCGCATGGCTCCAGTGCGCGCCCAGGGCCTCCCACAGTGCATCGTCCACATTGCTCGTGTCGTGCAACTGATCGACCATCGACACCAGAAGCCGGTCGCGCGGCGCGAGCAATGAAAGATCGCCATCGGCCGATGCCATCACGCGCCGGTCGGTTTCGCTGAAGCCGGCCGCGTCGGCGAAACCGGCCCAGTGCACGCCCCATTCGTATTCGGCACCGCAGCGGACACAGACCCGCAGGATGACGATCTCGCGTTCGCGCAGGCCGATGGCCGCCTTGCGGCCCAGCAGGTAGCGGCCCAGGTCGAGCGTGCGTTCGGCCAGCGCAGGGTTCACGGCCATCACGCGGAACAGGGCGAGGATTTCGGGCGCCTGCGGCGGCGTCATGCGCCGGAGCAGTTCGCCGATGGATTCGGGATAGGGCGCTTCGAGCGGGGGAATCCTCGGCGTGGGGTTCGCGGCTGTGCCGGCCATGGACGGTTCCTTCAATGCAATGATGGAAATCGCTACGAAAAGCGTAGCGATTCGCCGCAGTCTATCGCTACGAAATGCGTAGCGCAAGCGCGTACACTCGCCGAACGACCGATCAACCGAAGGACCCGGCATGGAAGACGCACAACCCGCGGCATCGCGCCGGCCCATCATGCGGCTGCTGGAGCAGCTCGGCCGCAAGGGCACGTTGCGCATCCTGTGGGAGCTGCGCGACGGGCTGCCGCAGAGCTTCAGGGCGTTGCGCACCAGCACGGACGACATGTCGCCCTCGGTGCTGAACGACCGGCTCAAGGAGCTGCGCGCTGTCGGCGTGGTCGAGCTTGCCGATGCGGGCTATGCGCTCACCGAGTCGGGCGGCGAACTCGTCAAGCGCCTCGCGCCGCTGAACCAATGGGCCAACCGCTGGCTCGACGACACGGCTTCGAACTAACATCCGCCGCATTGCCTTCCGTACTCCCGTCCCCCGATGTCTGTCACTTCGCTCCTGCTGCAACTCATCGTCATCCTGATCACTGCGCGCCTGTGCGGATGGATTCTTCGCCACGTGGGCCAGCCGGGCGTTGTCGGCGAGATGGCGGCGGGGCTGATGCTCGGGCCGGTCGTGATGGGGGCGCTGTTTCCCTCGCTGCATGCGCAGCTGTTCTCCAAGGAGTCGCTGCAGGGGCTTTCGTCGCTGTCGACGCTGGGGCTGGTGCTGTTCATGTTCGTGGTCGGCCTGGAGCTGCGGGCGTCGCAGGGCGTGCGTGAGCAGCTTCGCTCGGCGGGCTACGTGGGCGTGCTGAGCGTGGCCGTGCCGATGGCGCTGGGCCTGGCGATCGCGCCGGCGCTGCATCCGACGCTCGCGCCGGCCGGGGTCGCGTTCTGGCCGTTCGCGCTGTTCATCGCGGCGGCGCTGTCGATCACCGCCTTTCCCGTGATGGCGCGCATCCTGAAAGACCGCGGCATGACGCGCACGCCCTTCGGCCAGCTGTCGCTGGGTGCCGCGGCCGTGGTCGACGTGTTCGCCTGGATCCTGTTGGCCGTCGTGGTCGCGCTGGTCGGCGCGGGCGAGGGCTACCGGGGCCTGCTCAAGACCACGCTGGGCATGGCGGTGTTGCTGCTGGCGCTGTTCTTCGGGCTCAAGCCGGCCTTCGCGCGGCTGCTGCGCGCCAAGGCGCCCGAGGGCGAGCCTTCGACCACGGTGATGGCGGCGCTGATGATCGGCCTGCTGGCGACGGCGCTGGTCACCGAGTGGCTGCACCTGCATGCGGTGTTCGGCGCCTTCCTGTTCGGCGCCTGCCTGCCGCGCGACGACCGGCTGCTGAAGTCGCTCACCGAGCGCATCGAGCCGATTTCCATCGTCGTGCTGATGCCGCTGTTCTTCGCGCTGGCGGGACTGGGCACCACGGCCAATGCCTTCTCGGGCGCGAGCCTTGGCGCAATGCTGCTGATCGTGGGCGTGGCCACCGTGGGCAAGATCGCAGGCGGCGCGGCCGGCGCACGCATGGCGGGCTATGGCTGGCGCGACAGCCTGGCCACGGGCTCGCTGATGAATGCGCGCGGTCTGATGGAACTCATCGTGATGAAGATCGGCCTCGATGCCGGGCTGATCGGCCCCGAGCTGTTCACGATGCTGCTGGTGATGGCGCTCGTGACCACGGCAATGACGGGGCCGCTGATCAACCTGTTCATCGGCCGCAAGGCAGCAGTCGCGTCGGACGGCGCTCACGCCAAGTCCTGACGGCGGTTCAGCCGTCGCGGCGCACTGTGAAGCCGATGCGCGTCTCGCCGCCCTGGCTCGCCGCGAACACGCGCCCGCCGTGCATGCGCGCGATGGCTTCCACGATGGACAGGCCCAGGCCGTGGTGCCGAGGCGAGCCGTCACGGGCCGGTGCCGCGCGATAGAAGCGATCGAACAGGCGAGGCAACGCGGCGGGGTCGATCGGCTCGCCCCGATTGACCACCGCCAAGGTGAACTCGCTGTGGTTCTTCTCGCTCCCGATCTCGAGGCGGATCGTCGAGGCAGGCGCCGCGAAACGGATCGCATTGCCCAGCAGGTTGAAGAGGGCGCGCCGGACCAGCGCGGCGTCCACGTCGGCCATGGCGTCGCCCTTCACCTCGGCGCGCAGGCCGGCTTCTTCCAGCATGGCGTCGTAGAAGTCGATCACGTCGCCCGCCTGCGCCGCCAGGCTGGCCGCCGCCCGTGTGCGCATCGGCGTGCCGCTTTCGGCCTGCGAGAGAAACAGCATGTCGGTGACGATGCCCGAGAGCCGCCCGATCTCTTCGAGGTTGGACGCGAGCACGGCCTGCAGCTCCTCGTTGCCGCGCGGACGCGTGAGCGCGAGTTCGGTGGCGCCGATCAGGTTGGCCAGCGGCGTGCGCAACTCGTGCGCCACATCGGCGTTGAATGATTCGAGCTGCACATAGGCGCGCTGCACCCGCAGCAGCAGCGCGTTGAACTGGGTGATCCAGGGGCGCAGTTCTTCGGCGAAGTCCATCGCATCGATGGGGCGGTTGGCCTTGTCGGGCGCCATTGCAGCGGTGCGTTCGGCCAGCGCCTTGAGCGGGCGCAGGCCGCGCCGCACCAGCCACATGCCCGTGAGCGAGACCAGCGCCGTGCCCAGCACGACGGCGCCCAGCAGTGTCCATCCGAGTCGCTCCAGCAGGCGGTCTTCCTGCACCGTGTTCACGCCGAGCTGAACCTGCAACTGCGTCGTCAGGCCACTCTGCTGCCAGGGCACCAAGAGGTCGCGCCGCATCCAGCGGCTGCCGGCTGTGGGACTGGACTGGAAAAGCTGCTTGCCCGCATGCGAGATCGACAGGCTCACGTCGTCCTGCATCGAGAAGAAGTCGTCGAGCTTGTGCCGCAGGAAGACGAGGTCGCCGCCTTTGTCGGCCTCCTTGAGCAGGTGCTCCACCAGCACTGCCTTCTGGTTGAGCTCCTCTTCCTGTTTCTGCCCGAAGCTCCAGGCCGTGACGAGGTAGATGGCGAAGCAGATCACGCTGAGCCCGAACAGGGTCTGCGCGGCGAACCAGAGCGACAACCGGCTCTGGAGTGAGTGCGGCCGGGCGGTCAAGACCAGGAGCGGTCTTCGAGGACGTAGCCCATGCCGCGCACGGTGTGCAGCAGCTTCACCTCGAACGGATCGTCGAGCTTGCTGCGCAGGCGCCGGATGGCCACTTCCACCACGTTGGTGTCGCTGTCGAAGTTCATGTCCCACACCTGCTCGGCGAGCGTGGTGCGCGACAGGATCTGACCGCGCCGGCGCAGCAGCACCAGCAGCAGCGTGAACTCCTTGGCCGTGAGGTCGAGCCGTATGCGGTTGCGCATGCACTTGCGGCTGACGAGATCGACCTCCAGATCGGCCAGCCGCAGCACGGTGGATTCCTGCTGCTTGCCGCGTCGCATCAGCGCCTGCACGCGCGCCAGCAGTTCGGAGAAGGAGAAGGGCTTGACGAGGTAGTCGTCCGCGCCCTGCTGCAGCCCCTGCACGCGGTCCTCGACCTTGTCGCGCGCCGTCAGCACCAGCACGGGCACGTTCTTCGTGCGGCGGATGGCCTGCAGCACGGCAAAGCCGTCGATGCCGGGCAGCATCACGTCGAGCAGGACGAGGGCGTAGTCGCCCTCGGTGGCGAGGTACCTCCCCTCGATGCCGTCGCGAGCGATATCCACGACGTAGCCGTTCTCCTCGAGCCCCTTTTTCAGGTAGTCGCCAAGTTTGGGTTCGTCTTCTATGACAAGGATCCGCATTCACGCATGATATCGAAGCGCTTTTGATACGAGGATTACGATTTGGTAATCCTATTGACGGACGAAGCCTTCACCCGGTGCCATACATTGCGCCGGGCCCGCAGGCCGCAAGGCCTTTGCCCGAGCCTGCCGCGCGCCGCCGATATACTTTTTGCTCCCATGCGCCGCTGGCTTCTCATCTTCCTGCTCGTCCTGTTGCCGTTCCAGTTCAGCTGGGCGTCGGCATCGGCGTACTGCCAGCATGAGCGCGACACGCAGCCCGAGCACTGGGGCCATCACGAAAGCGAAACCCGCGGCACCGACCGCAGCCACAGCGGGGAGGGCGCGCAGAAGAACTCCAGCACCCAGCCGAATGCCGTGGTCGGCGACTGCGCGGTCTGCCATTCCGGCAGCGTGCAGCATGCGGAAGCTTCGGCGGAGCCGGTGAAGGCCGCGGCGCGCGTGGCTCCGGCCCTGCGCGCGACGTCCGCCGAGCGCTTCGCCTCGCACATTTCCGATGTTCCAGTCCGTCCCGACTGGTCTCTCGCCCTTTGATTCGGCGAGAGAACACCTCTTTTCTGATTTCCACCATCAGCTGAGCTCTCGCCGAATTCGTCCGTCCGTTGTTTCGCAACCCAGGAGAATTCGATGCGCACGCTCATCGTGCCGCTGGCCGCATTGGCCATGGCGGCGCCCCCGGCTTTTTCACAGGTCACACCGACCGCTGCCGGCTCCCCGTATTTACAGCCATCCGGCGCGGCGGCCCGCACGCTGGAGCCCTCAGGCCCGCTGACGCTGGGCAATGCCGTCGCGATGGCGTTGCAGGCCAACCCCGGCCTGTCCGCGGCATCCCGCGAGCAGGACACCACCGAGGCCGCCATCGTCCAGGCCGGCGCCTGGCCCAACCCCACGCTCGATGCGCAGGTGGAAGACCTGCGCCGCGACAACCGCACCACCACGCTGCAGCTGAGCCAGCCGCTCGAACTGGGCGGCAAGCGCGCCGCCCGCGTGACGGCGGCCGAGCGCGCGAGAGACCAGGCCGTCTCTGCGCTGGCCGGCCGCCGCGCCGAGATCCGCGCGGCGACGGTCACCGCCTTCTTCGACGTGCTGACCTCGCAGGAGCGCCTGCGGCTCGCGCAGGATTCCGCGGGACTCGCGCAGACGGCCACCCGCGCGGCGGCCAACCGCGTGGCAGCCGGCAAGGTCTCGCCGCTGGAAGAAAGCAGGGCACGCGTGGCCGAGGCCGGCATCCGCGTCGAGCTGCAGCAGGCAGAGGGCGCGCTGCGCTCGGCGCGCCGGCAGCTGGCCGCGCTGTGGGGCAATCCGAGCCCGCGCTTCACGCAGGTGGAAGGCGTGGTCGACCAACTGCCGGCGATGGTGCCGGCGCAGGAAGTGGAAAGCCGCCTGGGTGCCGCGCCCGCGGTGCGGCAGGCGCGGCTCGAAGTCGAGCGGCGCAAGGCGCTGTCCGAACTGGAGCGGGCCAGGCGCATTCCCGACCTGACTGTGTCGCTCGGTGCCAAACGCGTGCCGTCCTCCGAGGGCGAGACCGGTGGCAGCCGCCGCAACCAGGTGGTCGTGGGCCTGTCGGTTCCGTTGCCGATCTTCGACACCAACCGCGGCAACGTCGCCGAGGCCCTGAGCCGCGAAGAGAAGGCCCGCGACGACCTCGCCGCCGCCGAGTTGCAGCTGGGCGCAGACGTTACGCAGGCTTCGGAGCGGCTGCGCTCCGCGCGCGCCACCGCGCAGACGCTGCAACGCGATGCGCTGCCTGGCGCCGAAGCCGCCTACAAGGCCGCGGCCAAGGGCTTCGAGCTCGGCAAGTTCAGCTTTCTTGAAGCGCTCGATGCGCAGCGCACGCTGTTCCAGGTGCGTGCGCAGTACCTGCTCGCACTGGCCGACGCGCACCGCGCGGCCGGCGACCTCGACCGGCTGCTCGGCAACGAAGCCAGCGATTTCTCTCCCGCGACGGCGCCCATTGCGCGCTGACAAGCAAGGAATTCCAAAGATCATGAACACCGAAGAACGCAAACCTTTCGCTGAAAAAAGAGGGGGCAGGAAGCAGTGGATCGCCATCGCGGTCGTCGTGGTGCTGGGCCTTGGCGCTGGCGCGATGATTCTGCGCACCGCACCCGCCAAGCCCGAAGCGGCAGGCCATTCGGAGGCCACGGGGCACGGCGACGGCGAGCATCACGAAGACGAAGGCCAAGAAGGCCACAAGGAAGCCGGGGCGCAGGGCAAGGACCACGATCACAGCCATGGCGAAGCCTCGGGCCATATCGACAAGGAGCACCACGAAGAGGGCAAGCGGGAAGCCAGCCACGAGCCCGCCGGCCACAAGGAAGACGAAGAGAAGATCGCCTTCACGGACGAGCAGATCAAGGCGGCCGACGTGAGCATCGAGAGCGCCGGCCCCGCGCGCATCAAGACGTCGCTGCAGCTGCCCGGCGAGATCAAGTTCAACGAGGACCGCACGGCCCACGTGGTGCCGCGCGTGGCGGGCGTGGTCGACAGCGTGTCGGCCAACCTTGGCCAGGAGGTCAAGCGTGGGCAGGTGCTCGCGGTGCTGTCGAGCCCGGGGCTTTCGGAGCAGCGCAGCGAACTGCAGTCGGCGCAGCGCCGGCTGCAGCTGGCCCGCACCACCTACGAGCGCGAGAAGAAGCTATGGGAAGAAAAGATCTCCGCGCAGCAGGACTACCTGCAAGCCCAGCAGGCGATGCAGGAGGCGCAGATCGCAGTGGCCAACGCCAACCAGAAGCTGCTGGCGCTCGGCGCCACGCCCGGCTCGTCGGCGCTGGGCCGATACGAGCTGCGCGCGCCCTTCGACGGCATGGTGGTCGAGAAGCACATCTCGCTCGGCGAGTCGGTGGGAGAAGCCGTCAACGTTTTCACCATCTCCGACCTGTCGACCGTGTGGGCCGAGATCAGCGTGGCCGCCAACAACCTCAACCTCGTACGCATCGGCGAGCGTGTGACCATCCGCTCGACCTCGTTCGACCAGACGGCCAGTGGCACGGTGTCGTACGTGGGCTCGCTGATCGGCGCGCAGACGCGCACCGCCACCGCGCGCGTCACGCTCACCAACCCGCAGCGCATCTGGCGCCCGGGCCTGTTCGTGAACGTCGAGCTCGTGGCCTCCGAGATGGATGCGCCCGTGACCGTCTCGGCCGAGGCGGTGCAGACGGTGGAGGACAAGCCGACCGTGTTCCTCAGGGTGCCCGGCGGCTTCGTGCCGCAGCACGTGCAGACCGGGCGCAGCGACGGCAAACGTATCGAGATCGTGAGCGGACTGGAGCCCGGCGCGGCCCATGCCGCCAGCGGCAGCTTCGTCGTGAAGTCGCAGCAGGGCAAGAACTCGGCCACGCACACCCACTGAGGACGCCTGCATGTTCGAACGCATCATTCGCTTTTCCATCGAACAGCGCTGGCTGATCCTGCTCGCCGTGCTCGGCATGGCCGCACTCGGCATCTTCAGTTACCAGAAGCTGCCCATCGACGCGGTGCCCGACATCACCAACGTGCAGGTGCAGATCAACACTGCCGCACCCGGCTATTCGCCGCTTGAGGCCGAGCAGCGCGTGACCTACCCGATCGAGACGGTCATGGCCGGACTGCCGGGCTTGCAGCAGACCCGTTCGCTGTCGCGCTACGGCCTGTCGCAGGTGACGGTGATCTTCAAGGACGGCATCGACATCTACTTCGCGCGGCAGCTCGTCAATGAGCGCATCCAGTCTGCGCGGGAAAGCATGCCGAGCGGCATTTCGCCGGTGGTCGGGCCGATCTCGACCGGCCTCGGCGAGATCTACCTCTGGACCGTCGAGGCGCTGGAGGGGGCGAAGAAGGCCGACGGCAAGCCGTACTCGCCCACCGACCTGCGCGAGATCCAGGACTGGATCATCAAGCCGCAGTTGCGCAACGTGGCGGGCGTGACCGAGATCAACTCCATCGGCGGTTACGCCAAGGAGTTCCAGATCGCGCCCGACCCCGCCAAGCTGCTGGCCCACGGCCTCACGATGACCAACCTGGTCACCGCGCTGGAGCGCAACAACGCCAACGTGGGCGCGGGCTACATCGAGAAGCGCGGCGAGCAGTACCTCATTCGCGCGCCGGGGCAGGTGAAGTCGGTGGAAGACATCGGCAACGTGATCCTCGGCAACGCGCGCGGCATTCCGCTGCGCGTGCAGGACGTGGCCGAGGTCGGCATCGGCAAGGAACTGCGCACCGGCGCGGCCACCGACAACGGCCGCGAAGTGGTGCTCGGAACCGTGTTCATGCTGATCGGCGAGAACAGCCGCACCGTGTCGCAGGCTGTCGACAAGAAGATGCGGGAGATCAACCGCACGCTGCCCGCCGGCGTGAAGGCGGTGACGGTGTACGACCGCACCGTGCTGGTCGACAAGGCCATCGCCACGGTGAAGAAGAACCTGTTCGAGGGCGCGGTGCTGGTCATCGCGATCCTGTTCCTGTTCCTCGGCAACATCCGTGCGGCGCTGATCACTGCGCTGGTGATTCCGCTGTCGATGCTCTTCACCTTCACCGGCATGGTGAACCAGAAGGTCAGCGCCAACCTCATGAGCCTGGGCGCGCTGGACTTCGGCATCATCATCGACGGCGCGGTGGTGATCGTGGAGAACTGCGTGCGAAGGCTGGCCCATGCGCAGTCACACAAGGGGCGGCCACTGACGCGCAGCGAGCGCTTCCACGAAGTGTTCGCGGCCTCGCAGGAGGCGAGGCGCCCGCTGCTGTTCGGCCAGCTGATCATCATGATCGTGTACCTGCCGATCTTTGCGCTCACGGGCGTCGAGGGCAAGCTGTTCCACCCGATGGCTTTCACCGTGGTGATTGCCCTGCTGGGCGCGATGATCCTGTCGATCACCTTCATCCCCGCGGCCGTGGCGCTGTTCATTGGCAGCAAGGTCAGCGAGAAGGAGAACCGCCTGATGGTGTGGGCCAAGCGCGGCTACGAGCCGCTGCTCGCGCGCGTCATGTCGGCCAAGCCGCTGGTCATTACCCTGGCCGCGGTGGCGGTGGTGCTGTCGGGCCTGCTGGCGACGCGCCTGGGCACGGAGTTCGTGCCGAGCCTGAGCGAGGGAGATTTCGCGATCCAGGCGCTTCGCATCCCGGGCACGAGCCTCACGCAGTCGGTCGAGATGCAGAAGCAGCTCGAACGCACGCTGAAGGCGAGGTTTCCGGAGATCGAGCGCGTGTTCGCGCGCACGGGCACGGCCGAGATTGCATCGGACCCGATGCCACCGAACATCTCCGACGGCTACATCATGCTCAAGCCCGAGAGCGAGTGGCCCAAGCCGAAGCGCACGCGGGAAGAGCTGCTGGCCGCCGTGCAGGAAGAGGTGGAAAAGCTGCCGGGCAACAACTACGAGTTTTCGCAGCCGATCCAGCTGCGCTTCAACGAGCTGATCTCGGGCGTGCGCAGCGACGTGGCCGTGAAGATCTTCGGCGACGACATGGACGTGCTGAACAAGACCGCGGCCGAGGTGTCGGGCGTGCTGGGCAAGATCGCTGGCGCGGCCGAGGTGAAGGTCGAGCAGACCACCGGCCTGCCGATGCTCACCGTGAACATCGACCGCAACAAGACTGCGCGCTACGGCCTCAATGTGGGCGACGTGCAGGACGCGATCTCGGCGGCGGTCGGCGGGCGCGAGGCGGGCACGCTGTTCGACGGCGACCGGCGCTTCGGCATCATCGTGCGCCTGCCCGAAAACCTGCGCACCGACCTCGAGGCCATCAAGCGCTTGCCCGTTGCCTTGCCCAATGGCGCGGGTGCCGAAGGCATGCGCACCAGCTTCATCCCGCTGGGCGAGGTGGCCACGCTCGACATTGCGCCCGGCCCCAACCAGGTGAGCCGAGAGGACGGCAAGCGCCGAATCGTGGTCAGCGCCAACGTGCGCGGCCGCGACCTCGGCTCCTTCGTGGCCGAGGCCGAGGAGGCGATGGGCAAGGTGAAGATCCCCGCCGGCTACTGGACCGTGTGGGGCGGCCAGTACGAGAACCTGGCCTCGGCCACGCAGCGGCTGCAGATCGTGGTGCCGGTGTCGCTGCTGCTGGTGTTCACGCTGCTGTTCGCGATGTTCGGGAACATCAAGGACGGCCTGCTGGTGTTCACCGGCATCCCGTTCGCGCTCACGGGCGGCATCGTGGCGCTGTGGATGCGCGGCATTCCGCTGTCGATCTCGGCGGCGGTGGGCTTCATCGCGCTGTCGGGCGTGGCGGTGCTCAACGGGCTGGTGATGATCTCCTTCATCCGCAACCTGCGCGAAGGCGGCCTGCCGCTGGACGCGGCCATCCGCGAAGGCGCGCTCACGCGGCTGCGGCCGGTGCTGATGACGGCGCTGGTCGCCTCGCTGGGTTTCGTGCCGATGGCCATCGCCACCGGTACCGGTGCCGAGGTGCAGCGGCCGCTGGCGACGGTGGTGATCGGCGGTATTCTTTCGTCGACCGCGCTGACGCTGCTGGTGCTTCCGCTGCTCTACCGCATCGCGCACCGGCGGGAGGAGGAAGGCGAGCGCGAGGCCTGGGGCCTCAGCGCCTGATGGCGGACTTCGGCCTGAACGCCTTGCAGACCGAATCGTCCGTCTCGAGGTACGGCCCGCCGATCAGGTCGATGCAGTAGGGCACCGCTGCAAAGATGCCGGGTACGACCTGCACGCCTTCGGTGTCCTTGAGCCCTTCGAGCGTTTCCGCAATCGACTTCGGCTGCCCCGGCAGGTTGATGATCAGGCTTTTGCCGCGGATCACTGCCACCTGCCGCGACAGGATCGCCGTCGGCACGAAGCGCAGGCTGATCTGGCGCATCTGTTCGCCGAAGCCTGGCATTTCCTTGTGAGCCACGGCCAGCGTGGCCTCTGGGGTCACGTCGCGCAGGGCGGGGCCGGTGCCGCCGGTGGTCAGCACCAGCGAGCAGCCGGCGTCGACCAGTTCGATCAGCGTTGCGCTGATGCGGTCGGCCTCGTCGGGGATCAGTCGGGGCTCGAATTCGATGGGGTTCTTCAGTGCCCGGCCGAGCCATTCCTTCAGCGCAGGCAGGCCCTTGTCTTCGTAGGTGCCGCTGGAGGCGCGGTCGCTGACCGAGACGATGCCGATGCGAACAGAGTCCGGTGCGCTCATGGTGTTGCTCCTTCCCGGGAGGGGAGGGAGAAAGACAAGGGGCTCATGCGTCGTCTTCCCGGTCTTGTGCGGCGGCGGCCGCCGCATGGTCCGCGCCTCCGTGCACTGCCAGTTGCGCGCGCACGAGCTGAAAGATTTCGCGATAGGCCTTGCCCTGGCGCGGCGCTTCGCCGGCCGGGCCGGACTTCATGTCCTTGCGGGCCTGGCGCACCAGCGCGCGCAGCTGTTGCGAGTCGGTGGCGGGATGGGTTTCGATCCAGCCGCCCAGGGCGTCGTCGTCGGCAATCAGCCGGTCGCGCCACCGTTCGGCCTCGTGCAGGGCGGCGGTTTCGGCGGCCGGCATGCTGTTCTGTTCGCTCAGGGCGAGCTTCACTGCCTCGAGCACTTCGGGCTCCAGCTTGCGCATGAGCTTGCCGATGAACTGCATCTGGCGGCGCTTGCCCTCGAAATTGGTGATGCGCTTGGCCTCGGCGATGGCGTCGACCAGTTTCTCGTCGAGCTGGAGTGCGTCGAACAGGCCGGCGCGCAGTGTGAGCAGCTCGGTGCCGAGCTTCTGCAGTTCGTCGCTTTCGCGCTTGAGATCGGTGCGGCTGGCTTCGTCGGAGCCCTTGAGCTCGCGCTTGAGCTCAAGGTCGAGTTCGCTGCCTTCGGCTACGAACTGGCCACGGACGAAATAGCCTTTTTTGGGTTTGCGGGACATGAGGTGGATTCTGGGCCGCACCGTGCGGCGTTGCAACGCGTGCAATGCGCAGTGGGAAGCTGGGGGAAAACGGGAAATGGGGGGCGCAAGTATCATAGCCACCACATGACGACATCCTCCTCGCGCGCCGATTCCGGCTTCGCCTACAGCCGCTCCTTCTTCGAAAACCTGGTCGACTCGGCCTTGGCCCATGCCAAGAAGCTCGGCGCCACCGACGCCGGGGCCGAGGCCTCCGAGGGCTGCGGCCTGAGCGTCTCGGTACGCAAGGGCGAGCTGGAAAACGTCGAGCGCAACCGCGACAAGTCGCTGGGCATCACGGTCTACGTGGGCCACCGCCGCGGCAACGCCAGCACCTCCGACTTCTCCGACGCCGCCATCAAGCAGACCGTGCAGGCGGCCTACGACATCGCCCGCTTCACGGCCGAAGACCCCGTCAGCGGCCTGCCGGACGAAGAGGACATCGCCAAGGTGCACCCCGAACTCGACCTGTTCCATCCCTGGGACGTGACGAGCGAGCAGGCCGCCAGGCTGGCGCTGGAATGCGAAGAGGCGGCCCTGACGACCGACAAGCGCATCACCAACAGCGAAGGCGCGGGCGTCTCGGCGCAGCAGAGCCACTTCTTCAGCGCCCACACGCACGGCTTTCGCGGCGGCTATGCCAGCTCGCGGCACTCGATCTCGGTGGCGCCCATCGCCGGCAAGGGCGACGACATGCAGCGCGATGCCTGGTACAGCTCCATGCGCTCGGCCGGTGAACTGGCCAGCCCGCAGGCCGTGGGCCGCTACGCCGCCGAACGGGCGCTGAGCCGCCTGAAGTCGCGCAAGATCAAGACCACCGAATGCCCGGTGCTGTTCGAGTCGCCGCTGGCCGTGGGCCTGCTGGGCGGGCTGGTGCAGGCCGTGAGCGGGGGGGCGCTGTACCGCAAGAGCAGCTTCCTGCTCGACTCGCTGGGAAAGCCAGTGCTGCCCAAGCACGTCGATGTGGCCGAAGACCCGCACCTCATTCGCGGCAAGGGCAGTTCGCCCTTTGACGACGAAGGCGTGACCACGCGGGCGCGCAAGGTGGTCGATGCCGGCCGCCTCGAAGGCTACTTTCTCTCGACCTACTCGGCCCGCAAGCTGGGTATGAAGACCACCGGCAACGCCGGCGGTTCGCACAACCTGACGCTGAGCTCGCGCCTCACCAAGCACGGCGACGACCTCGACGCCATGCTCGCCAAGCTCGGCACCGGCCTGTTCGTGATCGAGCTGATGGGCCAGGGCGTGAACTACGTGACCGGCGACTACTCGCGCGGCGCCAGTGGCTTCTGGGTTGAGAAGGGCCGCATCGCCTTCCCGGTGCAGGAGATCACCATCGCCGGCAACCTGAAGGACATGCTCATGGGCATCGAGGCCATCGGGGCCGATGCCTACACCTTCGGCGCCAAGACCACGGGGTCGGTCCTGGTGAACCGCATGAAGATCGCGGGCAGCTGAGCCCCTGGGCGGGCGCCCGCCCACCGGTCACTTCTTTGCAGCTTCTGCGGGCGGTGCGATCAGGTGCTCGAGCATGCGCCGCGCATTGAGCGGCAGGTCTTCCGACGAACGCACGCAGGCCATCAGCGTGCGTTCCGCCCAGGTGTCGGAGAGCGAGGCGCGCGCAATCTTCATCGAACGCGCGCAGCGTTCGGCCGCGGTCTGGGGCACGATGCCGACGCCGATGCCGTACTCCACCATGCGGCACACGGCCTCGAAGTTGCGCACGCGCACCCGGTAGGCCAGGTGCTTGCCGAGCGCGCGCACATGCTGGGTGATCAGCTGCTGCAACGCACTGTTCGCAGGCAGGCCCACGAATTCGCTGTCGACCACGTCGGCCAGCCGCAGGCGCCGGCGTCCGGCCAGCGCGTGGCCGCGGGGCATCACGAGCACGAGGTCGTCGCGGCGAAAGGGGTGGCATTCCAGTCCTTCGCTGTCGATGGCGTCCGAGACGATGCCGATGTCGCACAGGCCGCCGCGCAGCGCTTCCACTGTGTCCGGACTGGCGCGCTCCTCGAGGTCGACCGAAATGCGCGGATGCTCGGCGAGAAAGCGGCTCAGCACCTCGGGAAGGTGCTCGGTCAGCGCCGAGGTGCCGCACATGAAGCGCACGTGGCCCTTGAGGCCCTGGCCGTATTCGCCGAGCTCGCCGCGCAGGCGTTCCATCTGCTGCAGAACGACGCGCGCATGGTGCAGCAGCGTGCGGCCGGCTTCGGTGGCGCGCACGCCCTGCGCGTGGCGCGTGAGCAGCGGGCTGCCGAGGGCGTCTTCCATGCCGCGCACGCGCTGGCTCGCGGAGGCCAGCGTCATGTGCGAACGCCCGGCGCCGCCGGTGAGGCTGCCGGCTTCGACCACGTTGAGAAAAAGCCGAAGGTCGGTGAGATCGAATCGCATGGTTCGGCGGAGTGTGCATCAAGAGCCTCAGTCCCAGCCTGAGGCCGGCTCTGCGAACACCGCATTTCCCGGTGCGGCATTGCCCGGCAGACTCGGCCGCGATGATGCATTCGAACGACTTGACGGGCTTCTGGGTTGCCGCAGCGGCCGTGTTCCTGCTGGCCGGTGTGATCAAGGGCGTGATCGGGCTGGGGCTGCCCACGGTGTCGATGGCGCTGCTCGCGCTGTGGATGCCGCCAGTGCAGGCGGCGGCACTGCTGATCGTGCCCTCGCTGGTCACCAACGTCTGGCAGACCGGGCCGCGCGCGAGCTTCCTGCCGGTGCTCGAGCGTATCGGCGGCATGCAGGCGGGGATCGTCGTCGGCACGCTGGGCGGCGCGTTGTGGCTGGGCGTGCCGTCGGGGGCATGGGCGACGGTGGCGCTCGGCGTGGCGCTGGTGCTCTATGCGGGCTGGGGGCTGACGGGGCGGCAGCTGCACGTGGCCGAGGGGCAGGCGCGCTGGCTGGGGCCTGTGGCGGGCATCGCCACGGGGCTGGTGACGGCCGTGACCGGTGTGTTCGTGGTGCCGGCCGTGCCGTACCTGCAGGCGCTAGGGTTCCAGCGCGACTCGCTGATCCAGGCGATGGGAATTTCGTTCACCACCTCGACCGTGGTGCTGGCCATGGGGCTGGCCGGAAATGGGAGCTATCCGGCGTCTGCGGTGGGCGGGTCGATCGCGATGCTGGTGCCGGCCATCGGCGGCATGATGCTCGGGACTTGGTTGCGGCGGCGGCTTTCGGTGGCGGTGTTCCGGCGCTGCTTCCTGGTCGGGCTGGCGCTGCTGGGCGTGTACATGGCCACGCGCGCCGCGGGCTGAAAAGGCTCAGGCCGCGAGCAGCAGGGCCGTGCGCACGCGCTCGATGGTCTGGCGGTAGGGCAGGGCGAAGTCGTCGATGGCATCGCCGGGTTCGAGCCAGCTGAACAGGAAGATGAGGCCTTCTTCTTCGGGACTGCCGGTGGCGGTGTGCATGAAGGTCTCGGGCAGCCCGCCCTCGGCGCGCATCAGGAACAGGTGCCACAGCTGCGGATGGCGGTGCGTGTTGCCCTCGACGCCGGCTTCGCATTCGCGGTCGAGCGTGCCGAGCGACTGCAGCGGGCCGGCGTAGTCGATGCCCGATTCTTCGAGCAGCTCGCGGCACACCGCGATCTCGGGGGACTCGCCGGGCTCGATGGTGCCCTTGGGGAGCTGCATGTTGCCATCCTCGGGATGGCGGAACACCAGCAGCCGGCCCTGCGCGTCGACCAGGCAGGCACAGGCCTTGAGGATCGGGGCGCGGGGGCTGCCGGTGCTCATCAGGCGCCTGTCAGGGCCGCTTTGACGGCAGCGCTGACCTGGCCCATGTCGGCCTTGCCGGCGAGGCGGGTCTTGACCACGCCCATCACCTTGCCCATGTCGCCGGGGCCGCTGGCGCCCAGTTCGGCCACGATGGCCTTCACTGCGGCCACCGTTTCATCGGCGCTCATGCGCTGGGGCAGGTAGACCTCGAGCACCTTGATCTCGGCAGCTTCCTTGTCGGCCAGGTCGATGCGGCCGCCGGTGGTGAAGGCGGCGATCGAGTCCTTGCGCTGCTTGACCATCTTGTCGACGATGGCGACGACCATGGCGTCGTCGAGCTCCACGCGCTCGTCGACTTCCTTCTGCTTCAAGGCTGCGAGCAGCAGGCGGATGGTGGCGAGGCGCTCGGAGTCCTTGGCGCGCATCGCCGTCTTCATGTCTTCGGTGATCTGTTCTTTGAGAGTCATTCGGCAACCTTTGGCAAAAACAAAAGCCGCGGCAGGTTTCCCTGGCGCGGCTGAGGCAACTGGGCGACGGCGCCGACTTTCGTCGAGGCCTGCCGCCCGGGGGCGTTGCTTAGTACAGCTTCTTGGGCAGCTGCATGCTGCGCACGCGCTTGTAGTGGCGCTTGACCGCGGCGGCCTTCTTGCGCTTGCGCTCGGCGGTCGGCTTTTCGTAGAACTCGCGGGCGCGCAGGTCGGTCAGCAGGCCGAGCTTTTCGATGGTGCGCTTGAAACGGCGCAGTGCGACGTCGAAGGGCTCGTTTTCTTTAACGCGGATGGTGGTCATTGATGAATCGTTGAACTGAAGTTGGCTCGGGGAGATCGAGGCCCAAAGCCGGGGTTCCTCAACTGAAATCTTTGGTGGCCGTTGAGGGGAGGCCAGAAGTTAGCCCGAGATTATAGCGCGCTTGCGCAGGCATGCGCGCTCGCCCAGGCCCATTGGAAGTTGTATCCGCCCAACCAACCCGTCACATCGACCACTTCGCCGATGAAATACAGGCCCGGCTGCTTCGATTCCATGGTCTGGGACGACAGGTCGCGGGTGTCGACACCGCCGGCCGTCACCTCGGCCTTCTTGTAGCCTTCGGTGCCGCTGGGCGTGATCTGCCAGCGGGCGATGCGCTCCGACAGGGCGGCCAGCGCCTTGTCGGCGGCCTCGTTGACGGGGCGCTGCAGGGCCGGGTCCTGGCCGACCCAGGCGTCGGCCAGCCGGGAGGGCACCAGCGTGGCCAGTTCGTTGGCGATGCGCTTCTTCGAGCGCAGCTTGGCTTCGCCGAGCGCCTCGGCCACGTTCGTGCCCGGCGCGAAATCGAGCGTCAGCGGGGTGCCGGGCTTCCAGTAGCTCGAAATCTGCAGCACGGCCGGGCCCGACAGTCCTCGGTGGGTGAACAGCAGGTCTTCGAGGAATGCCGTCTTCTCTTTCCTGGCACCGGTCTCGATGCGCACCGGCAGCGCGAGCCCGGCCAGTTCGGCATACGGCGCCCAGGCCTCGCCGCCGAAGGTCAGCGGCACCAGCGCTGGCCGGGGCGCGACGAGGCGCAGGCCGAACTGCTCGGCGATGCGGTAGCCGAAGTCGCTGGCGCCGATCTGGGGAATCGACAGGCCGCCGGTGGCAACCACGATCTTCGGCGTCTCGATGGCACCGCGGCTGCTCTCGATTCGATAGCTGCCAGAGCCCGTCAGCGTGATGTTTCCGGCCTTGCACGGCTGCCAGCGCTCGACTCCGCCCGCCGCGCATTCCGCCAGCAGCATGTCGACGATCTGCTGTGAGGAGCCATCGCAGAACAGCTGCCCCTTGTGCTTCTCGTGGAAGGCGATGCCGTGCCTCTGTACCAGTTCGATGAACTGCTGCGGCGCGTAGCGCGACAGCGCCGAGCGGCAGAAATTGGGGTTGTCGCCGATGAAGTGGCGCTGCGGCGCGCGCACATCGAGATCACGGTTGGTGAAGTTGGCACGGCCGCCGCCCGAGATGCGGATCTTCTCGCCCACCTTCTCGCTGTGGTCCACCACCAGCACCTTGAGCCCGCGCTGGCCTGCGATGCCGGCGCAGAACAGCCCGGCGGCCCCGGCGCCGATCACGACGACGTCGAAGCGGGAAGACGCGGGCGCGCTCAAGGGCCGTCTGCCGCGAGCAGCGGCGGCGGGTTGTATTTCAGGTGGCCCACATAACGCAGCGGCTGCGTGGCGGCGATGGAGGGCACGTCGCCTTCGCGCATGTGCAGCAGGTCGGCCGGGCTCACCCAGCGCGGATCGGCGCTGGTGATCGGCAGGCCGGCCTGCCGGTAGGCCTCGAGCACGAACTGCGAGCAGAAGAACTGGTCGTCGCGGCTCGCGCCCAACTGAACCATCGCCATGCCGCTCATGCAGTAGTGGCTGACTGCGCCCGGCATCAGCGGCAGCTCGCACAGGCGTCGGTTCAGCACGAAAGGCGCGTTCAGCAGCACGCCCACGGTGTTGTAGCGCGCGCCGACCTGCGACAGCGCCCATTCGCGCATGCGCCCGGCACCGGCTTCGTCCACGCCCGGCACGCGGAAGGCCACCACCATCTGCTCTTCATCGACCACCTCGGCCAGCGGCCGTGCGCGCACGCCGGTGCCCACGGCTTCGGCGATCTGGCCGTCGCCGAGGTAGAGCACCGCATGGCTCACTGGCGAGAAGGTGCCCAGCCGGATGCCGAAGGAGTTCAACGTGGCGATGGAGGTCAGCAGGATGTCGCCCGGCGCCAGCGCGTCGGCGGCGATGAGCTCGCCGCCGTTGCCCGGTGCGATGACCGAGCTCTGCACCCGCACGCGCAGGCCGGCGTCCTTGGTCGGCAGGTCGACGCGGGTGGCGCAGGCCGTGAGCAGCAAGGCGGCGCCCGCGGCAGCGAGGGCCGCGAAAGTCCGGAAGCGGGAGTGCATCAGCCTTTCCAGACGAAGGGGAACTTCAGCTGCTTGAAGAAGCCGTTGGGCACGTAGTCGCCCAGCACGCCGTATTTCTCGGGCCAGAGCTTGGTGCTCTTCACCGCGGTGCCGAAGAGGTAGTCGAGGAAGGCGTAGTGCGCCGCGTAGTTCTTGTCGAGCGCCTCGATGTCCTGGCTGTGGTGCCAGTGGTGGAAGTTGGGCGTCACGATCAGGTAGCGCAGCGGGCCGAGCCGTACGCTCACGTTGCAGTGGTTGAACACCGCCTGGAAGCCCACCACCACGATGTAGGCGTCGATCACTTCCTTGCTGAAGCCCAGCACGTAGATGGGCGCGAGCACCAGCGTGCGCGTGATCAGCAGTTCGAGGATGTGCTGGCGCGAGCCCGCCATCCAGTCCATGCTCTTCACGCTGTGGTGCACCGCGTGCAGGCGCCACAGCACCGGCACTTCGTGGTACGCGCGGTGCGTCCAGTACTGCACGAGGTCGGCCACCAGGATGATCAGCAGGATGCCGGCCCAGAACGGCAGGTTGCCCACCCAGCCGCGGATGCCGTCGTTGGCGGCCCAGCCGAAGAACTTGTGCACCATCAGGTTGGTGGCCAGCAACACGAAGCCCACGATCATGTGGTTCACCACGAAGTGGTGGAAGTCGGTCTGCCACTCCTCGCGGAACACGGGTTGGTCTTTGCGCAGCGCAAAGAGCTTCTCGATGAAGATGAAGATCAGCGACGAGCCCAGCAGGTCGAGGATGAACCAGTCCAGCCCGATGTACGGCGTGTTGTCCGCGAAGTCGTGCACCGGCACCTTGTGCCCGCCCAGCAGCGCCGAGGCCGCCACCAGCAGGAACGCGGCCGACGACAGCCAGCGCGAGCGGTTGAAGATGATGTTGACCAGCGACAGCCCGCCCGAGATCACCATGGCCGCCAGCAGGATGAAGCGCATCACGTCGACGTTGTAGCTCTTGCGCAGCTCGGGCGTGGTGAGGTACTGCGGAAAGTGGAAGGCCAGCACACCGAGGAAGCACAGAATGCCGAGGCTCAGTGCGATGGTTCCAGTGACCAGGCCTCGGCCGCGGCGCAATTCGCCGTGGCTTTCCGTGAATTCATTGAGTTTCTCGAGCATTTCCGCCTCTTTCTTGCTTGCGCTTTTGTTGGGGCGCGATTTTAGGCGGCTGTAGGAAAACGCTCACGCCTTCCGCACGGAGCGCCGGCGCAGCAGGGCAGCCGCGCCCAGCGCCACCGCCATCACCAGCAGCGACACCACGGTGGTCACCGTGCCGAGCGCATAGATCGAAGGCGTGGTCACCGTCGAGGTCAGCCCCTGCAGTTCGAGCGGCAGCGTGTTGACGTCGCCGATGGCCTGCGAGGTGCGGGCAATCTCGTCCCACGACAGCGTGAAGCCGAACATGCCGATGCCAACGATCGATGGGCCGATCAGCGGCAGCACCACGAAGCGGAAGGTCTGCCACGGCGTTGCGCCGAGGTCGCGCGCAGCTTCCTCGTAGGCCGGGTTGAAGCGGTTGAACACCGCGAACATGATGAGCAGCCCGAATGGCAGCGTCCACGTCAGGTGCGCGCCGAGGGCGGAGCTGAACAGGCCGAGCGCGGTGCCGTAGCCCTCGAGCAGCGTGGTTGCGTCCACGGCCGTGAGCAGGCTCTTGATGCCCGTGTCGAGCAGCCGGAACTGCAGGCCGATGCCCAGCGAAATGATGATCGACGGCATGATGAGGCTGGCGACCGTGACGAAGAACAGGGCGTTGCTGCCCGCGAGCTTCTTGCGGAATGCGAGCCCGGCGAGCACCGACAGCACGACGGTGAAAGCCATCACCACCGCACCCAGCGCCAGCGAGCGCCGGAAGGCCGCGCCGATGTCGACGGTGCCCAGGCCTTCGGCCAGCTTGTAGAACCAGTGCAGCGACAGCCCGCGCAGCGGAAAGGTCAGGCCGCCTTCGGGGCCCTGGAAGCTCAGCACGAAGATAGTGATCATCGGGCCGTAAAGGAACAGCACGAAGAGCCCGAACACGGTGGCCAGCGGCCAGAAACCGGGCGCGCGCTGGGCGCCGATGGGTGTCTGCATCTCAGAGCTCCTTGCGGATGTCGACCATCCGGGTCAGGCCCCAGATGATCATCAGCACCACCGCCAGAAGGATCATGGCGTTGGCCGCAGCCAGCGGGAACTGCAGGTACGAGGTCTGTACCTGGATGATCTTGCCGATGGAGGCGATCTGCTGCCCGCCCATCACGCCGATGGTGACGAAGTCGCCCATGACGATGGTGATGACGAAGATCGAGCCGATCAGGATGCCGGTGCGCGACAGCGGCACCACCACGTTCCACAGCGTCTGCCAGCCCGAGGCGCCGGCGTCGCTGGCCGCTTCGAGCAGCGAACGGTCGATGCGCATCATGCTGTTGAAGATCGGCACGATCATGAACATCGTGTACAGGTGCACGAAGGCCAGCACCACCGAGAAGTCGGAGAACAGCAGCCACTCGACCGGCTGGTTCACGAGGCCCACGCCCATCAGCGCCTGGTTGACCAGTCCGTTGCGTCCCAGCAGCGGCACCCACGAGATCATGCGGATCACGTTGGAGGTCCAGAAGGGCACGGTGCACAGCACGAACAGCACCGTCTGCATCGTCGACGAGCGCACGTGGAACGCCAGGAAGTAGGCCACCGAAAAGCCGACGAGCAGCGTGATGCCCCACACCAGCACGCAGAACTTGAAGGTGCTCAAGTAGGTGTTCAGCGTGACGCAGAGGTCGCCGTTGTCGGTGAGGCTCGCGCAACCCTCGAACAGGCTCAGGTAGTTGCGCAGCGTGACGGCCGGGATCAGCTCGTACTCGTTGAAGTTCCACAGGCTGACCATGGCGACCAGCGCCAGCGGGATCAGGAAGAACAGCAGGAACACCAGCGCGAACGGCGCCGCCTGCCACCACGCCTTCACCGTCAAAGCTCGCCCCCAGTCTTCGCGCACTTCGTGTCGCTACGCCAACCCCCTACCGGGGGCAACACCAGCGGCCCGGCAAAGCCGGTTCCGCGGTGTTTCTGGAATGGGATCCGCACGGTCAGGCCGCAACGAACTCGTTCCATTTCCTCACCATGTACTCGTTCTCGTCCATGACGGCGTTCCAGCACGCGATGCCGCCCATGCGCTGCTCGTAGCTGCCGCCGTCGCGCACCGCACCGGCCTTGGCGATCACGTCGCCCTGCGGGCTCTTGATGTCCTGGGTGGCGGGCTTGCCTTCCATCCAGTAGGCCCACTCGTAGGCTTCCATCTTGGTCTTGGCGGTGTCGAGCACGGCGCTGTAGTAGCCCTGGCGGTTGAGGTAGGCGCCTGCCCAGCCATCGAGGAACCAGTTGATGAATTCATAGGCACCGTCGAGCTTCTTGCCCGAAAGCGTGGCCGGCAGGCCGAAGCCCGAGGCCCAGGCGCGATAGCCTTCCTTGAGCGGCTGGAAGGTGCAGTCGATGCCCTTGCTGCGCACGGCCGTGACGGCGGGCGACCACATCGACTGGATCACCACTTCGCCGGAGGCCATCAGGTTCACCGACTCGTTGAAGTCCTTCCACAGCGCGCGGAACTGGCCGGCCTTCTTGGCTTCGATCAGGGTCTTGATCGTCAGGTCGATCTCGGCCTTGGTCATGTTGCCCTTGTCGGCGTATTTGTGGATGCCCTTGGCCTCCACCACCATCGCGGCGTCCATGATGCCGATCGACGGAATGTTCAGGATCGCGGCCTTGCCCTTGAACTCGGGGTTCAGCAACTCGGCCCACGAGCCGATGGGGCGCTTGATCAGGTCCGGGCGGATGCCCAGCGTGTCGGCGTTGTAGGTGGTCGGGATCAGCGACATGAACTGCGTGGCCGACTTGGCGAAGGCCTTGCTCTTCTCGCCTTCGAGGTAGATCACCTTGACCGGCGCCGTGCCCTGGCTGCCGACCTTCTTGCCCGCCACTTCGCCCTTGGTGAAGAGCGAGGTGATCTTGTCGGCGTTCTTCACGCGCTTGGTGTCGATGCCCTTGAGGTTGCCGGTCGGCACGATCTTCTTGAGCGAGAAGAACTCGGTGTCGATCAGGTCGAAGCTGTTCGGCGCGGTGACTGCGCGCTTGGTCACGTCGTCGGTGGTCACGGCCACGTACTGGATCTCGATGCCGGTGTCGGCCTTGAACTTCTCGGCGATGGCCTTGTCCTGGTTCACGGCGGTGCCGAGGTAGCGCAGCACGACCTTCTCCTGCGCATGCACGAAGGGCGCGACGCCCGCAGCCAGGATGCCGGCCGTGCCTTGCAGAAGGGTGCGGCGCTTGACGCCGGTGGACGAGTCGATGGGGTCGGTCATGGCTAGGTCTCCAGAAAAAAAGTGGAAGGGGACGAACGCGGGAAAACGAGAAAGCGGGCTACTGGAGCGCTCACAGGGTCAGGGCGAGTGCGGCCGTGTCGTCGCGCAGGGCGTTTGCGTCGACGGGCGCCGGCACGCGCTCGCCCGGCGGCCTGGCGCCGGGGCCGAGCACGCGAGCGTCGGCCTCGGCCCACGAAAGGCGCACCGCCTCGCCCTGCGCATAGGGGCGCGAAAGAAAGGCGGCCTCGCCCAGAAGCACCGAAACGTTCTGGCGCCCCGGCGCGACGGCGTCGAGCGCCAGGCCGAGCAGCACGTAGGTGCCCTGGTACTCGACGTCGGTGACGGTGGCGGGCAAGCCGGCCGCCGTGGCGGCATCCGTTGCCGCGGCGATCCGCATGTGGTCGTTGCGCACCGCGATCGGGCCGGCCGGCGTATCGAACACGTTGTGGCCGCCCATGAAGCGTGCCACGAATTCGCTCGCCGGATGGTTGTAGACCGCGTGCGGCGAGCCGACCTGCTCGATCACGCCGTGGTTCATGACCACCATGGTGTCGGCCAGCGCCATCGCCTCCTCCTGCGAGTGCGTGACGTGCACGAAGGTCAGGCCCAGTTCCTTCTGCCAGCGCCGCAGCTCGGCGCGCATCTGGATGCGCAGGAAGGGGTCGAGCGCCGAGAGCGGCTCGTCGAGCAGCAGCACGCGCGGTTCGGTGATGAGCGCCCGCGCCAGCGCCACGCGCTGCTGCTGGCCGCCCGAAAGTTCACCGGGCTTGCGTGCGGCCAGGTGGCCCATGGCGACGCGCGCGAGCAGGTCGTTGGCGCGCCGATGGCGCTCGGCCTTGCCGACGCCCTTCATCTTGAGACTGAAGGCCACGTTGTCGGTGGCCGACAGGTGGGGGAACAGCGCGAAGCTCTGGAACATCATCGCCGTGCCGCGCGCGGCGGCGGGCAGGTTCGTGATGTTGCGGTTGTCCAGCAGGATGTCGCCGCTGGTGACGGACTCGTGGCCCGCGATCATGCGCAACGTGGTGCTCTTGCCGCAGCCCGACGGGCCGAGCAGGCAGCAGTAGCTGCCGCTGGCAATGCGCAGGTCTATCCGGTCGACGGCGGCCGGTGTGCCGGGGGCATAGCGCTTGGTGAGCGCGACGATCTCGACTGCGGCGGGTTCGGGCGTGGCGACGGCATTCATTGCCGATGGCTCAGCACGATCCATGCCACGTTGTGGTGCGCGGCGCCCGTGCCGCTCGTGCTGTCCTCGCCCTGGTCAGGTGCCGATCAGGTACCGAACTTGTCCGCGTCCACCGGTACCTCAGCGGCTGCCAGCCCGCGCAGCACGTCGCCTACCACGATCACCGCGGGGCTGGCCAGGCCGGCCTTGGCGATACCGTTCTGCAGGTTGCCCAGCGTGGTCGCGATGTGCCGCTGGTGCGGCAGGCTCGCGTGCTGGATGACCGCCACCGGCGTGTCGCCCGGCAGGCCTTGCAGCAGCTCGCGTTCGATGTGCGCGGCACCCGACACGCCCATGTAGATCACCAGCGTCAGGCGTGCGTTGTAGGCCGTCGCGGCCAGCGCGCGCCAGTCGGTCGGGTCTTCGCCCGCGCCAGCGCCGGTCTTGGCGTGGCCGGTGACGAACACCACGCCCTGCGCATGGTCGCGGTGCGTGAGCGGCACCCCCAGCGAGGTCACGGCCGCGAGGCCCGCGGTGATGCCGTTGACCACGGCGCATTCGATGCCGGCTTCGCGCAGGTGCTCCACCTCTTCGCCGCCGCGGCCGAAGATGAACGGGTCGCCGCCCTTGAGCCGGACCACCGTCTCGCCTTCGCGCACCGCGGTGATCATCAGCCGCTCGATGAATGCCTGCGGCGTGCTCTTGCAGCCGCCGCGCTTGCCAACGTGCACGATGCGCGCGCCGGGGCGGGCGTAGGCCTGCACGATCTGGTCGCTCACGAGGTCGTCGACCAGCAGCACCGTCGCGGCCTGGATCGCCTTCACGGCCTTGACGGTCAGCAGTTCCGGGTCGCCCGGGCCGGCGCCGACCAGGGTGCAGTGGCCGGTGATGAGAGTGGATGCGTTGTTCATGCGTGGGATGCCAGTTGCGTGATGTGCCTGACTTGCGTTGCGATGGCCTCGGGCACGGGAAGCTCGCCGGCCAGCACGCGGCGCGTGTAGTCGGCGGTGGTCGCGACGTCGATTTCCTTCGGCAGGCCCGGCACGTCGGCGGCGGTGCCGGCCTGCTGCGCCTGCAGCTCGGTGCGCACGCCGCGCACGAAGCCGTCGATCTGCGCGGTGCGGCGCGGGTCGGACACCACTTCGCCTTCGAGGCCGCGCGAGAGCAGGGCGGTCATGCCCGTGAGCTCGAAGGTCTCGCCCATGGTGCGCGCGTATTCGGGGTGCGTGTAGCTCGCGATCACCACGCAGGGGCCGGCGGTGGGCTGCATCAGCTTGACCACGCTGTGGCCGGGGTTGCGCAGGCCGACCACGCGGCGCACGTCGAGCAGGCGCTTGAGCGCGGGGTTCAGCAGCTCGGTGGGCGCAAAGGCCGCTTCGCCGTTGGCGATGGGGCGGATTTCGGCCATCGGCGGCAGCCCGAGTGCCGTGAGCACGTTCGATGCGAGCACGCGCGAGGTTTCGCTTGCGCTGCCATGCACCAGCACCGGCAGGCCTTCGCGGGCCAGCAGCAGCGCCAGCAGCGGCGTGAGCACCGGCAGCTTGCGCGCGCCGTTGTAGCTCGGCAGCACGACCAGCGGGCGGTCACCGGCCGGGATGCGGTTCAGCCGCGCATGGGTCGCATCGAGGAAGCCGGCCATCTCCTCGGGCGTTTCGCCCTTGATGCGCATGGCCAGGCAGAAGCCGCCGATCTCGAGGTCGGTGACGGTGCCGTCCAGCACCTGGCCGAACAGGTCGGTGGCCTGTTCGCGCGTGAGCGGCTTGGCGCCTCGCGCGCCGCGGCCGATTTCCTTGATGTATTGGCTGATTCCCATGGGTGGATGGATTGTCCTGCAAGGCTTATGCCGGAATGCGAGATGGCTTATGCCTTGGATTGGCTCCCTCCCCCAGCGGGGGAGGGAGCAAGACGGGGAATCATGGGGTGACCGCTTCGGCCTCGGCCGGCGTCGCCCGCACCATCCGCTTGAGTTCCGGAATGCACGATCCGCAGTTCGTGCCGCACTTCAGGGCCCCCTGCAGCTTGGCCAGCCGCTCGTCGGCCGTGCCGCTGCAGCGCCCCAGCTCGGTCTGGATCGCCACGTCCGCGACGTTGAAGCATGTGCACACCGTCTTGCCGCGCGACTGCACCGCCACCGGTGCCTTCGAGCCCGGCGACAGCAGCAGGCGGCCATAGCTCTGCGCCGGCAGCTCTTCCCGCAGCAGCGTGGCGATCCAGGCTTCCGCGCTGGTGTCGCCGCCCAGCAGGAAGGCCTCGAGGCCGGCGCTGCCGTCGACGCGGCGCACCAGCCGCGCGGAGCGTCGCTGGCCGCGCCGGCGGTCGGCGTAGCGCAGGGTGTCGGCGGTCTGCAGGCCGAGCAGGGCTTCGATCTTCTCGACCAGCGCCTCGTCGGGCGCGTCGTGCGCGGCGGCGCGGAACAGGATGCCGCTGCGCTCCTGGCCTTGGGTGTTGCCCGCGAACGGCACGCAGGTCGCAAAAGGAAACAACGCCATCAGCGGCTGCAGCGCGCGGTGCGTGGCCAGTGCCGCGTCGGCGGGCAGCCAGGCCATGGCCAGCAGCGACCACGGCAGTTCGGCCTTGAGGATCTTCACCGGCGTGTGCTTCAGCTCGGGCTGCTTCGAGGTCGGGCAATAGGCCGGCGTGGTGAGCGCGTTGATGCCCGCCAGTCGCACGCCGGTCGACGAGCAACCGCTCAGGTATTCCTCGCCCCAGTGCATGGCGACGAAGGCCTGGCTCAGGCCGATCTCGGCGCTGGCGCGCGCGGGCAGCATGATCGAGCCCCGCTTCGAGGTCAGGTGCACGAGGTCGCCTTCGCCGATCTGGCGGCGCGCCATGTCCTGCGCGTTCATCTGCACGACTGGCTCCGACACGTGCCCGAACAGCCGGCCGGCCGTGCCGGTGCGGCTCATGCCGTGCCACTGGTCGCGCAGGCGGCCGGTGTTCAGCGAGAAGGGGTAGCGCGCTTCGCGGGCCTCGGCCACCGGCTTGTAGACGGTGTCGACAAAACGGGCGCGGCCGTCGGGCGTGGGGAACACGCCGTCTTCGTAGAGGCGAATGCGGCCGGTGCTTTCGCCTTCCTTCAGCGGCCATTGCTGCGGGCCGGCGGTTTCCAGCATCGCGTAGCTCAGGCCGGTGATGTCGAGGTCGCGCCCACGCGTCGATTCGCGGTGTTCGTTCCAGACCGATTCGGCCGTCTCGTACGGGAACAGCGTGGGCGCGCGGCCGAGCTGCCGTTCGAGCCGGTGCGCGAAGGCCACCGCGATCGACCAGTCGTTGCGCGCCTCGCCAGGTGCGGCAACGGCCGGGCGCACGCGCGAGATGCGGCGCTCGCTGTTGGTCACGGTGCCTTCCTTCTCGCCCCAGGTGGTGGCGGGCAGCAGCAGGTCGGCGAAGGCGCAGGTGGCGGTGGTGGCGAAGGCTTCCTGCACCACCACGAACTCGGCGCGCTCCAGCGCGCGGCGCACCGTCGCCTGGTCGGGCATCGATTGCGCGGGGTTGGTGCAGGCGATCCACAGCGCGCGGATCTCGCCGTCGGCCGCGGCCTGGAACATCTCGACCGCCGTCTTGCCCGGCTTCTCGGGCACCGAGGGCACGCCCCACAACGCGGCCACTTCGGCGCGGTGATCGGGGTTCGCCAGGTCGCGGTGCGCGCTCAGCAGGTTGGCCAGGCCGCCGACCTCGCGTCCGCCCATCGCATTGGGCTGGCCGGTCAGCGAGAACGGGCCCGCGCCGGGCCGGCCGATCTGCGCGGTCGCCAGGTGCAGGTTGATGAGCGCGGCATTCTTCGCCGTGCCGCTCGACGACTGGTTCAGGCCTTGGCAGTACAGGCTCAGCGTGGCAGGCGATGTGGCAAACAGCCGTGCGGCCGCGAGCAGGTCGTCCTTCGAGATGCCGCAGGCCTGCGCCACCTTGTCGGGCGTGCATTCGCGCACCGTGGCCTTCAGCGCGTCGAAGCCACTGGTGTGGGCGGCGATGTACTTCGCATCGATCCAGCCTTCCCACAGCATCAGGTGCAGCATGCCGTTGAACAGCATCACATCGGTGCCGGGCTGGATCGGCAGGAACAGGTCGGCGATCTCGACCGTGTCGGTACGGCGCGGGTCGGCCACGATGATCTTGAGCGCGGGGTTCGCGGCCTTCGCGTCCTCGATGCGGCGGAAAAGAATGGGGTGTGCCCACGCCGTGTTGCTGCCCACGATGAACAGGCAGTCGGCATGCTTCAGGTCGTCGTAGCAGGCCGGCGGCGCATCGGCGCCCAGCGTCTGCTTGTAGCCGGCGACCGCGCTGCTCATGCACAGGCGCGAATTGGTGTCGACGTTGTTGGTGCCGACCAGGCCCTTGGCGAGCTTGTTGAAGACGTAGTAGTCCTCGGTGAGCAGCTGGCCCGACACATAGAAGCCGACCGCGTCGGGGCCATGGTCGCGGATCACCTGCGCGAACTTGCCTGCGGCGTTGTCGAGCGCGGTGTCCCACGCAACCGCCATGGGCGCTTCCGCGCGCACCAGGCGCTGCATGGGCTGCAGCAGCCGCGTCTGGCGCGTGACCGTTGCGCTGGCCGTGAGGTGCAGCGTCGAGCCCTTGGTGCACAGGCGGCCAAAATTCGCCGGATGGTCGGGGTCGCCGCGCACGCCGGTGATCTCGTCGCCACTCGATTCGATGATGACGCCACAGCCTACGCCGCAGTAGGGGCAGGTGGAGCGGGTTTCCCGCATTGCACCCGCTCCCTCCGGGAGCGAGCGGGGGTGAGGGTCGACGGCGCTCACGAAGGTCACGCTGCTGCCCTCACCCTAGCCCTCTCCCAGGGGGAGAGGGGACAACACCTTGGGACCGGCAATGGGGCGTGGCAGGTCGATGGCGTGCGTGGCCAGTTCGCCCGCGTCGAGATGCACCACGCCGTCTTCCACCTTCACGGCGAACTTCGGCGTGCAGCCTTCGTCGGGCGACTTGGCGCAGCCGTCGTCCAGCCCGATCGCCCAGTTGTGCAGCGGGCAGGCCACGCTGGTGCCGAACACGATGCCCTGGCTGAGCGGGCCGCCCTTGTGCGGGCAGCGGTCGAGCAGCGCGAACACCTGGTCCTCGGCATTGCGGAACACGGCGACGTCCACGCCGGCAGGCCGCGCCACGCGGCGGGCGCCGAGCACGGGGATGTCGTCGATGCGGCAGATGACTTTCCAATCGCTCATGGTGGGCTCTCTTTTCGTCTACGTCTTGATTTCTGAGTACAGGCCGGTGACGCGGTCCATGATCGCCAGCAGGTTCTCGCTGGCGACGAACACGTCGGACATCAGGGCGGGCGACGCGCCGGCGCCTTCGAGGCGCTGCAGGCCCCGGTTGAAGAACATCCACTGCGCATCGGCCAGCACCAGCTCCTGCCTGATCTGCGCGGTGGCCTCGGGCGCGTTGCGCAGCACTTCGAGCGCGGCCAGGAATTCGGCGCGCGACTTGCCGATCTCGGCCGTGCTGCCCGCCGGGTCGATCTGCATTGCCGAGGCCAGGTAGAACTTGGCCATGCGCTGCGACAGCATGCGCTGGCGGCCCGCGATGTTCACGAGCTTGCCCACCGGCCTGCCCGAGGCGGCTTCGTACTGCGCGGTGCCCTGGTTGGCCAGCGCGAGCACGGCGGCGTCGAGCTTCACGACTCGGGTGGCTTCCTCCTTGCCGGGCGTCATGCCCGTGAGTTCGCGCTTGAACTCGCCCCAGGCGTTGTCGAGCGACTCGTAGGTGCCGCGAATGGTCGGGTTGGGCGCGAAGGCTTTCAGCTCGCCGAGCTGGCGCTCGAACAGCGCGATCGACTTGTCGAGCACCTGCTGCGCGTTGCGCGATTCGACGTTCTGCACCAGTGCCAGATATGCCTTGCTCGCGCGCTGCGACAGCATGCGCTGGCGGCCCGCCTTGTTGATCGCATCGTTCAGGTCGGTGACCTGGGCATTTGCGCCCAGCCCGGCGCCCATGCCGGCGGCGGCCGCGGATGCGAGGAAAGCCCTGCGCTTCATGCGGTCAGCGGCGTGAACTGCCGCACGTCCACCGAGGCCTGCGCCGACTCGAACCACGGATCCGGCTCGCCGTCGAGCGCGAACTGCAGGCGCTCCCACAGCGTCTTGCGGGCCTCCGCGTCTTCGAGGATCCGCTTCTTCACGTAGTCCAGGCCCACACGGCCGATGTAGTGCACCGTGCGTTCCAGGTACCAGCCCTCTTCGCGGTACAGCTGCAGGAACGCGCCCGCGTACTCCATCACCTCTTCGCTGGTCTTCACCTTGACGAGGAATTCGGCCACCTCGGTCTTGATGCCGCCGTTGCCGCCGACGTAGATTTCCCAGCCCGAATCGACGCCGATCACGCCCACGTCCTTGATGCCGGCCTCCGCGCAGTTGCGCGGGCAGCCCGACACGGCCAGCTTGACCTTGTGCGGCGAGTACATGGCCCACAGCGCGCGCTCCAGGTCCTTGCCCATCTGCGTGGAGTCTTGCGTGCCGAAGCGGCACCACTCGCTGCCCACGCAGGTCTTCACCGTGCGCAGCGACTTGGCATAGGCAAAGCCGCTGGGCATGCCGATGTCCTTCCAGACGTTCTCCAGGTCTTCCTTCTTCACGCCCAGCAGGTCGATGCGCTGGCCGCCCGTGACCTTGACGGTGGGGATCTTGTACTTGTCGGCCGCGTCGGCGATGCGGCGCAGCTCGTCGGGCGTGGTGTGGCCGCCCCACATGCGCGGAATGACGGAGTAGGTGCCGTCCTTCTGGATGTTGGCGTGGCTGCGCTCGTTGATGAAGCGGCTCTGCGGATCGTCCTTCGCTTCTTTCGGCCAGGTGCTGATCAGGTAGTAGTTGATGGCCGGGCGGCAGGTGGCGCAGCCGTTGGGCGTGCGCCAGCCGAGGTTGCGGTAGACCTCGTCGTGCGTGAGGTAGTGCTGCTTGCGGATCGCGTCGCGCACGTCCTGGTGGCTCACGTCGGTGCAGCCGCACACGGCCTTCTTCTTCGGCGTGGCCGAGTAGTCGCCGCCGGCGGTGAACATCAGGATCTGCTCGACCAGCCCGGTGCACGAGCCGCAGCTCGCGCTGGCCTTGGTGTGCTTCTTCACCTCGTCGAGCGTGAACAGGCCCTTGTCCTTGATGGCCTTGCAGATCGTGCCCTTGCTCACGCCGTTGCAGCCGCATACCTCGGCGTCGTCGGGCATGCTCGCGGCCTTGCTGTGGCCCTCGTGGCCGGTGTCGCCGATGTTGGATTCGCCGAACATCAGCTTGTCGCGAATGTCGTGCACGCTGCGGCCATCGCGCAGCAGCTTGAAGTACCAGCTGCCGTCCACCGTGTCGCCGTACAGGCAGGCGCCGACCAGCTTGTCGTCCTTGAGCACCAGCTTCTTGTAGACGCCGCCGAAGGGGTCGCTCATGACGATCTCTTCGGTGCCTTCGCCGCCCATGAACTCGCCGGCGCTGAACAGGTCGATGCCAGTCACCTTGAGCTTGGTGGAGGTGAGCGACCCGAGGTAGCGGCCGATGCCGAACTGGGCGAGATGGTTGGCCGCCACCTTGGCCTGCTCGAACAGCGGCGCGACCAGGCCGTAGGCGATGCCGCGGTGCGCCGCGCATTCGCCCACCGAATAGATGCGCGCGTCGGTCACGGTCTGCATCGTGTCGGTGACGACGATGCCGCGGTTGCAGTGCAGGCGCATCTTCTCGGCCAGCTCCACGTTGGGGCGGATGCCGACCGCCATCACCACCAGGTCGGCCGCGACCTCTGTGCCGTCCTTGAAGCGGATGGCTTTGACGCGGCCCTCTTCATTGCCGACCATGTCCTGCGTCTGCGCACCCATCAGGAACTTGAGTCCTCGGTCTTCCAGCGACTTCTGCAGCAGCTTGCCCGCCACGTCGTCGAGCTGGCGTTCCATCAGCCAGGGCATCACGTGCACCACCGTCACGTTCATGCCGCGCAGCATCAGGCCGTTGGCGGCTTCCAGGCCCAGCAGGCCGCCGCCGATGACCACCGCGTTCTTGTGCGTGCGCGCGGTCTCGATCATGTAGTCGGTGTCGGCGATGTCGCGGTAGGCGATCACGCCCTTCAGGTCCTTGCCTGGCACCGGCAGCATGAAGGGGTTGGAGCCGGTGCACATCAGCAGGCGGTCGTAGGCGGCTTCGGTGCCATCTTCCGCGCGCACGATGCGCTTCACGCGGTCGACCTCGACCACCTTCTTGCCGGCATGCAGCGTGATGTGGTTGTCGCTGTACCACTCCCAGCTGTTGAGCACGATCTCGTCGACCGTCTGCTCGCCGGCCAGCACGGGCGACAGCAGGATGCGGTTGTAGTTGGGATGCGGCTCCGCGCCGAAGACGGTGATGTCGTACAGGTCGGGCGCGATCTTCAGCAGCTCTTCGAGCGTGCGCACGCCGGCCATGCCGTTGCCGACCATCACGAGTTTCATTTTCTTCATGGGGCCCTACCTTTCGTCGAATCAAGCAAGCGAGTGCCCGCGGCGCGCGAGGAGAATCGCGCCATGAGCTTTGAAGTGGACATCGGCTACAGCAGCCAGCGCGGACCGCGCGAGCTGAATGAAGACTTCGCCGGCGCGGTGCATGCGCCGCGGGGCGACGAGGCGCGCGGCCTCATCGCGGCCATTGCCGATGGCGTGTCCAGCGGCGGGCACGGCCGCGAGGCGGCGCAGACCACGGTGATGGGCCTGCTGGCCGACTACTTCGCCACGCCCGATACCTGGGAGCCGACCGCCGCGCTCGACCGCCTGATCGGCGCGCAGAACGGCTGGCTGGCCGACCACAACCGCCGGCGCCAGGGCAAGGACGGCGGCGGCACGGCGCTCACCACGCTCACCGCACTGGTGCTGCACGGCCAGGGCTACACGCTGGCGCATGTGGGCGACACGCGCGCCTGGCGTGTGCGCGCGGGCGGCGAGCCGGCCGTGCCGCTCACGCAGGACCATGCCTTCGACCATCCCGACATGCGCAGCCGCCTGACGCGCGCCATCGGCCTGGACGACCAGGTGCGCGTCGACTACGTGCAGGGCGACGTGCGCGTGGGCGACTGCTTCGTGCTGAGCTCCGACGGCGTGCATGGCGTGCTCAGGCCGCAGCAGGTGGCCGCGCTCGCCTTGCAGGGCGACGCCGAGGCGGCCAGCGAGGCGCTGGTGCGCGCGGCGCTGGAGGCCGGCACGCGCGACAACGCGACGGCGCTGGTCATCCGCGTGGTGGGGCTCGACGCGCGGCAGCTCGACGACGAACTCGGCGACGGCCGCCGGCTCGCACCACCGCCCGCGCTGAAGGTGGGCGACGTGCTCGACGGCTACGCCATCACCGCGCTGGTGGCCGACACCGGCGTGCACCTGCTGTACCAGGCCAGGCATCCGGCCACGCGCGAGCTGGTCGCGCTGAAGACGCTGCACCCCTCGCGCGCCGGCGACCCGCAGGAGCGCGCGATGCTGGCGCACGAGGCGTGGCTCGGTTTGCGCGTCGGCGGCAACGGCTTCGTGCGCGTGCACGAGCGCGCCGCGGATGCGAGCGCGCTGTACATCGTGTTCGACTGGCACGGCGGCCGTACGCTGGAGCAGCTGCGCAAGGCGAACGCGCGGGGCGCGGTGGGCGAGGTCGTTGCCGCCGCCATCGCACTGAGCCGTGCGCTCGGCCGGCTGCATCGCCAGGGCGTGGTGCACCGCGACATCAAGCCGGGCAACCTGCACCTGGGCGAGGACGGCCGCTGGCGCATCATCGACCTGGGGGTGGCGCTGTCCGGCCGCGAAAGCGCGGCGCAGCGCGAACTGCATGCCGGCACGCCGAGCTACATCAACCCCGAGCAATGGGAGGAGGGTGGCGTCGCCGATGCGGGCAGCGACCTGTTCGCGCTCGGCGTCACGCTGTACCAGTGGCTCACCGGCCACCTGCCTTACGGCGAGATCGAGCCCTACCAGGTGGCGCGCTACCGGCGAGACCCGGTCGCGCTCTCGCGCCTGCGGCCCGACGTGCCGATCTGGCTCGACCACCTGGTGCGCAAGGCCGTCGCCCGCGATCCGCGCGAGCGCTTCGAGACCGCCGAGGAGCTGCTGCTCGCATTGGAGCGTGGTGCCTCCCGCCCGGTGAATGCGCCCGCCGCCACGCCACTGATCCGCCGCGACCCACTTGCGCTCTACCAGCTGGCGCTGGGCGTGTCGATACTGTTCAACCTCTTGCTGATCGTGTGGCTCCTGTTCCTGCCACGTTGAACGGAGGTCGGCGGGGCGGTTCATGACCGGGCAGCTTTCCGCGAGTTGTTGTTGACTGCGGGCGAAGCATGTACCGGTGCAACGCGCGCTCGGCCACCCTTCTCGGCCCAGGTGCGGGTCCAGCGGATCTGCATCACGCGCATCACGCCCAGCATCGCTAGCGACAGCATCGCGAAGAACACGAAGCCCCACAGGTAGCTGCCCAGATACTGCTTCGACAGGCCCATGGCGTTGGGCACGAGGCCACCGCCCAGCGCGCCGATCTCGCCGATCATCGAGCCGGCCACTGCCGTACTTGCGGGCCAGCGCAGCGGCACCAGCTGGAACAGTGCGCCGTTGCCCGCGCCCAGCGCGGCGAAGCACACGATCAGCACCAGCGTGGTGACGGCCAGCGAGCCCGGCGAGACGCCCACCAGCACGAGGCTCACGGCCACCACCAGCAGCACAACGGTCAGCGTGTTCACGCCGCCCCAGCGGTCGGAAAGCCAGCCGCCCACGATGCGCACCGCCGCGCCCATGAAGGCCGCGAGCATGGTCAGCTGGCCGGCCTGCACCTTGCTCACGCCGAACTGGTCGTAGTAGTAGGAGGGCAGGAAGGTCGTCAGGCCGATGAAGCCGCCGAAGGTCACGCCGTAGATCAGGCTGAACACCCAGCCGTCCTTCTCGAACAGGCAGGCGATGTGCTCGCGAAAGCTCGAATGGGCGTTCACGTCCGGCGGTTCCTTGGCGAACACCACCATCACCACCATGGGAACCAGGATGGCGACCGCGGCCACGCCGTACACCGCCTGCCAGCCCAGCCACAGTGCGAGCGGCGGCGCCACCAGCACCGACACCGCGGTGCCCACGTTGCCAGCGCCCACCAGACCCATGGCCAGGCCCTTGTGCTGCGGCGGGAACCAGCCCGAGCCCAGCGACAGCGCCACGCCGAAGCTCGCGCCCGCGATGCCCAGCAGCACGCCCATGGCGAGCAGGTTGTTGAAGCTCTTCACGAAGAAGAAGCCGAACAGCATCGCCACCGCGATCAGGCCCATCTCGACCAGCGTGGCCTTCTTGCGGCCGATGTACTGCGAGAGGATGCCGAGTGGAAAACGCATCAGCGCGCCCGCGATGATCGGCACCGACAGCATCAGGCCCTTCTGCGCCGGCGAGAGGTTGAAGGTTTCGCCGATGAAGGGCGCCATGGCGCCGTTGAGCACCCAGATGCAGCAGGAGAACGAGAAGTACAGGAAGGCCGCGAACAGCGTCGGACTGTGGCCTGACTGCAAGAAGTTCTTGAAACTGGACATGGCGTTCAAAGGTGCAAAAAGCCGCGGCCTGACCCTGGATGGGCCGTGTCGACGGACGGGGTTGGAGACGGAGTGCCGGCAGCGGACGCTGTCGGCGTGGGGGTGCGCTCGGCATGTGCGTTGCCGAGCCGGATGCAGGAGCCTGCAGCCTCACCAAAGCGGTGCTTCGTTACACCGCGGTCCGTTCCATGCAAGAGGCATGCCTGCGAATTCGCGCGGGCGTGGCCTATGCTCGCGGTGCGCTCCCACACCGCTTTTCCAAGATGCCCCTTCTCGTTGTCCTGCCCGATGAAACTGCTGGCCCCGTGCTGCCGGAGGCGCTTGCACAGGCGCTGTCCGACGCCAGTCTCGAGGTGGTCGGCTGCGCGGATGCGGGCACCTTCGCGCGGCAGGTCGAGGCGCTGGCCCCGGCCCAGGCCTTGATCTGCCTGCCTTTGCCCACGCCCGCATTGCTCGACGCGCTGCGCGCGTGGTCCGGCGTGCCGCCATGTGCGCTGAGCTTCGTCGGCGAGCCGTTGAGCGGTGCGCAGCACGAAGAGCTGGTGCAGCTCGGCGTGCAGGCGTGGATGCTGAACGATGCCGTCGATGCCGCGTCGCTCGCCGCGCTGGCCGCTCGTGCCCAGGCCCGCTGGCAGCGCGAGAGCGTCTTGCGCACCGAACTGGAGAGCCTGCGCACCCGCATGGACGAGCGCAAGTGGGTCGACCGCGCCAAGGGCCTGCTGATGTCCGCGCGCGGCATCGGCGAGGACGAAGCCTTCGGCCTGCTGCGCGGCGCGGCGATGCACGCCAACCTGCGGCTCGGCGAGGTGTCGCGCTCGGTCATCGAGGCGGCGCAGTGGGCCGACGCGATCAACCGCGCCGGGCAGTTGCGCATGCTCTCGCAGCGGCTGGTGCGCGTGGCGGCGCAGCTGCTGGGCAGCATCGATGCGCAGCGGGCGCGGGTGCTGCGCACACAGTCCGCCGAGCGGGTGCAGCAGAACCTCGATCACCTGGCGGCCCTCGGGCTCGATGCGGCTGGCGCGCAGGCGCTCGTACAGGCGCAAGCCGCCTGGAGCGGGCTGGCTCCGGCCTTGACGGCGCGGCCCACGGCGGCGGGACTGGCCGACGTCGACCAGCGCGCCGAAGTGCTGCTCTCGGCCGCGGAGGCGCTGACCGAGGCGCTCGAAGCCTCGGGCGCGCGGCGTGCGCTGCGCATCGTCAACATCTGCGGACGGCAGCGCATGCGTGCGCAGCGGTTGGCGAAAGACGCGCTGCTCGCTGCCACGCTGAAAGAGAAAGCCGCGAATGCGCGGCTGGTGCCCACCATGGCCGAGTTCGAGGCCGCCTTGCTCGAACTCGAGCGCGCCCCGCTCAGCACCACGGAGATCCGCACCGCGCTGGCCAGCGCCCGCGACGAATGGCTGCGGCTGGTCGGCGGCGTGCACGCGCTCGACAGCGCCGATGGCCGCGCCACGCTCGTTCGCTCCAGCGACGCGCTGGTCGACACCTTCGAGCGCCTCACGGCGTCGTACGAGCACAGCCTCCAGGTGATCATGTCGTGAACCTGGCACACCCCCAGGCTTCGCGCACTGCGTGTCGCTACGCCAAGCCCCTTGCAGGGGGGCAACACCTGCGGCCCGGCAAAGCCGGTTCCGCGGTGTTTGCTGGAAGGAAGGCATGGCTCGACGCGCCTGGGCGCTGTGTCGATCTGTCAGGCCGCGGCCTTCTCCACGTGCGCCTGGCGCGTGTAGAGGAAGTCGATCACCGCCTTGCGCGCGTGCACGTAGGCCGGGTCTTCGGCCAGCTCGACGCGGTTGCGCGGGCGCGGAATGTCCACGGCCAGCACGTCGCCGATGGTGGCGGCCGGACCGTTGGTCAGCATCACGATGCGGTCGCTCAGCAGCACCGCCTCGTCCACGTCGTGCGTCACCATGACCACGGTGCTGTGCGTCTTCTGCACGATGGCCAGAAGCTCGTCCTGCAGCTTGGCGCGGGTGAGGGCGTCGAGCGCGCCGAAGGGCTCGTCCATCAGCAGCACCTTGGGTTCCATCGACAGCGCGCGTGCTATGCCCACGCGCTGCTTCATGCCGCCGGAGATTTCGCCGGGGCGCTTCTGTGCGGCGGGCGTGAGACCCACCAGCGCCAGCGCGGCATCGGTGCGTGCGCGCAACTGCGCCTTGCTCTCGGTGGCCGCGAAGACGCGCTCGACCGCGAGGTAGACGTTCTCGAAGCAGGTGAGCCAGGGCAGCAGCGAATGGTTCTGGAACACCACCGCGCGCTCGGGGCCGGGGCCCTTGATCTCCTTGTTGGCGCACAGCAGTGAACCTTCGCTGGGCGTGGTGAGCCCGGCGATGAGGTTCAGCAGCGTCGACTTGCCGCAGCCCGAGTGGCCGATGAGCGTGATGAACTCGCCCTTGGCCACGTTCAGGTTCACATCGCGCAGCGCGACGAAGCGGCCCTTGGGCGTCTTGAAGGCCTGTTCGACGCCGTGGATCTCGATGTACTTCGAATCATCGATCATGACTTCACCTCTTCGAACGTGAACGCAGTGGCGAGCTTGATGAGCGCAAACTCCAGCACGAGGCCGACGATGCCGATCACGAAGATCGCGATGATGATGTTGGCGACGTTGAGGTTGTTCCACTCGTCCCACACCCAGAAGCCGATGCCGACGCCGCCCGTGAGCATCTCGGCCGCCACGATCACCAGCCACGCGGTGCCCACGGCCAGCCGCACGCCGGTCAGCATGTAGGGCAGCACTGCGGGGAACAGGATCTTCGTGAGGATCTTCCATTCGCTGAGGTTCAGCACCTTGGCCACGTTCATGTAGTCGCTAGGCACGCGCTGCACGCCCACGGCGGTGTTGATGACCATCGGCCAGATCGAGCAGATGAAGATGGTCCAGATGGCGGCCGGGTTGGCGCCCTTGAACACCAGCAGGCCGATGGGCAGCCACGCCAGCGGCGACACCGGTCGCAGCAGGCTGATGAGCGGGTTGAACATGCGCGAGAGGAACTCGAAGCGCCCGATCGCGAAGCCGGCCGGAATGCCGACCAGCGCCGCGAGGCCGAAGCCCAGCGCCACGCGCTGCAGCGACGAGAGCACGTTCCAGCCCACGCCCTGGTCGTTCGGCCCCTTGCTGTAGAACGGATCGCTGAACACGGTCACGGCCTGCTGCCAGGTGGCCGCTGGCGTCGGGAAGCCAGTGGTGCTCTTCATGGCCACCACCTCCCAGATCAGCAGCAGCAGGCCGAAGCCTGCGAGCGGCGGCAGCACGCGCATCCAGAAGGCGCGCAGGTCGAGTGGCGTTCTCGGTTTCTGCTCCTTCTCCCTTCTGGGGAGAGGGGTGGGGTGAGAGGCGGCTTCGGCGCGGGGCTTGCCCTCGCCCCGGCCCTCTCCCGCGCGCGGGAGAGGGAGGGAGGCTTCGAGCGGTGAATGAAAAACGGCGCTGACCATGGTGTTCTCCCTATGCATGAAGCTTGAAGGACTCGGCGTACTTCTTCGGATCCTTGCCGTCCCAGACCGAGCCGTCGAACAGCTTGCTGGTGCGCATGGTTTCCTTGGGCACCGGCGTCTGCGTGGCGGCGGCGGCCTGCTTGTAGATGTCGATGCGGTTGATCTCGGTAGCGACCTTCAGGTAGTCGGGGTGCTCCTTCAGCAGGCCCCAGCGCTTGTGCTGCGTGAGGAACCACATGCCGTCCGACAGGTACGGGAAGTTCACGGCGCCGCCGTTGTAGAACTTCATGTGGTTGGGGTCGTCCCAGCTCTTGCCCAGGCCGTTGGTGTAGCGGCCCAGGATGCGCTGGTTGATGGCGTCCACGCTCGTGTTGACGTAGCTCTTGTCGGCGATGGTCTCGGCCATCTTGTTCTTGTTCTGCAGGCCGGTGTCGATCCACTTGCCGGCCTCGAGGATGGCGGCCGTCACGGCGCGTGCGGTGTTCGGGTACTTCTTCGCGAACTCGGCGGTGCAGCCAAGCACCTTCTCGGGGTGGTCCTTCCAGATGTCCTGCGTGGTGATGGCCGTGATGCCGATGCCGTCCATGATGGCGCGCTGGCCCCAGGGCTCGCCCACGCAGTAGCCGTCCATGTTGCCCACGCGCATGTTGGCCACCATCTGCGGCGGCGGCACGGTGATGTTCTTGACGTCCTTGAACGGATCGATGCCGGCCGAGGCGAGCCAGTAGTACAGCCACATGGCATGCGTGCCGGTGGGGAAGGTCTGTGCGAAGGTGTATTCGCGCTTCTCCGTTGCGATCAGCTTGGCGAGCGAGGCCGCATCGACCGCACCCTTGTCCGAGAGCTTCTTCGACAGCGTGATGGCCTGGCCGTTGTTGTTCAAGGTCATGAGCACGGCCATGTCCTTCTTCGGGCCGCTCAGGCCCAGGTGCATGCCGTAGACCAGGCCGTAGAGCACGTGCGCCATGTCGATGTCGCCGTTGGAGAGCTTGTCGCGCACGCCGGCCCAGCTGGCTTCCTTGCTGGGGACGATCTTCACGCCGTACTTCTTGTCGATGCCCAGCACCGAGGCCATCACCACGCTGGCGCAATCGGTCAGCGGGATGAAGCCGATCTTCACTTCCTCCTTCTCGGGCTTGTCCGAGCCCTGGGCCCAGACGGCGGCGCGCAGCGCGGGGTCGATGCCCACGGCGCCGATGGCGGCGGCTTGCAGGACGCGGCGTCGGCTGAGGCGGGTTGTGAGCAGGTCGGTCATGGGCGGGGCTCCGGTTGAAGGCGAACAAACAAAAGACAAAAACAAAAAAGGCGTCCGCACCGCGCAGGGGCTGCTCGAAAACGAGCCCTTGCGGGATGGGGACGCCTTTGTCCGGTTCGGTAGCAAGCACCCGCCGTTGGGTGCCGCCTGCCTGAAGACCCGTTGGGGGCCTGTGAACGAAATGCTTGCAAGCGGTGTGCCAGCCTTCAGGACCTGGGTGCTGCTATCAAGAAAGTAGCTCGATGCAGTGGCGCAGCACGGGCGAGGGCCCGATCGGGCCGCGCAGCGCCGATCGCACAGTTGTTGTGCGCTGCACCAAGTTGAACGGCCGGGGGTGCTTCAGCGAGAGGGCACGCGGTCGAGCATGGGCAGGTAGTCGGCCATTGCCAGCATCGACTCGGCCACGTCGACCAGCCGCCGCTTCTGGTTCATGGCGGTCTGGCGCAGCATCTTGTGCGCCTCTTCCTCGCTGAGCCGGCGGTGCGCCATCAGCAGGCCCTTGGCGCGCTCGACGATCTTGCGTTCATTGAGCGAGGCGCGCACGGTTTCGAGCTCGTCGCTCATGGCCTGCAGGCGGTGCGACTGCTCCTGGACCATGTCGAGCACCGAGCGTTCGAGGTGGCGGCCGAACTGGGCGGGCGTGGCGGCCTGCGCGTCGGCGTCGTCGAAAAACAGGGCGCCGGCCTGCGGCGCCAGCGTGTCCAGCAGCTGCCGGTAGTCCTGCAACTCGCTGCGCGCCTGCGCGGTCTTGCGCTCGCACAGTGCGCGCAAGACTGCGGCCAGGCGCTCTTCCACGGTCTTCATGGCGTCGATGCGGCGGGTGCAGCAGTCGAACCAGGCCTGGCTCAGCGGCACGTCGGCCGGGGCGGAGGTGGCGCCGCGCCGGCGGATGCGTTCGAGCTCCGCCACTTCGGCGTCAGGCTGGCTGCTGCGCCAGAGCGCGAGCACGGCCGGGCCGGAGAAATCGGTGAACACCTGGAAGCAGCGCTCCTGCGACTCGATCAGGTGCTGCCACTGCAGTCGCTGCGCCTCGTCGCTGCGGCCCAGCGCCAGTGCGGCGGCACCGAAGGCGCGCTCCTGGCCGGCAAATTCCTTGCCCTGCATGAAGTTGAACATCGCGACCAGCAGGCGCGAGATCTCGGGGTCGGTGGCGCCGTCGGCGGCTTCGAACACCACCGACAGCAGGCCGGCAACGAGCTTGGCGAAGGCGGCGGTGGACTGCGCAGGCTGCAGCTCGAGCGCATCGATGCGGCGGCGAAGCGCAGGCAGGGCGTCCAGGCCCGGGAGCACCCAGGCGATGCGGCTGAACAGGCGCGCGCTGTGGCCGGCGCCAGCGCCGCGGTGGTCGTCGGCTTCGAGCTGGTCGAAGCCGGCGCGCACCTCCTGCTCGAGCGCCATGCATTCGGCGATCTGCGGGCCGCGCTGGTCTGCGAAGCGGCCGCCGTGCGACGCGAGGAACATGTTCGACATGCCCCGCTCGCGCTGCAGCGCGTGGACGAGGCGGCCGATCACACCCACCAGCTCGCTGGTGCGGGCGAGCCGGTCCAGCTCGTCGATCTCGCAACGGCGGGCGGCGATCAGAAAACTCAGTCCGGATTTCATGGTGGGAGGGGCGCTGACCCTCTCACTGCAACATCCGTGCCTTGCAGGACGCCGTTTGCCCCTTCGCGGGCGGCCGCACGGGGCGCCGCCTACACTCGGCGCCATGCTCTTGTTGGGAATCGAATCATCCTGCGATGAAACCGGCGTGGCGCTGGTCGAGTCGCACGGCAGCGCGCTGCCGATGCTGCGTTCGCACGCGCTGCACAGCCAGATCGCCATGCACCAGGCCTACGGCGGCGTGGTCCCCGAGCTGGCCAGCCGCGACCACATCCGCCGCGTGCTGCCGTTGACCGAGACGGTCATGGCCGAAGCCGGACGCTCGCTGGCCGAGATCGACGTGGTGGCCTACACGCGCGGGCCGGGCCTGGCGGGCGCACTGCTGGTGGGGGCCGGCGTGGCCTGCGCGCTCGGCGTGGCGCTTGGCAAGCCGGTGCTGGGGGTGCATCACCTAGAGGGACATCTGCTGTCGCCCTTCCTGAGCGCCGATCCGCCGGAGTTTCCGTTCGTCGCGCTGCTGGTGTCGGGCGGCCATACGCAGCTGATGCGGGTGGACGGCGTGGGCCGCTACGAGCTGCTCGGCGAAACCATCGACGACGCGGCCGGCGAGGCCTTCGACAAGAGCGCCAAGCTCATGGGTTTGCCGTACCCCGGCGGACCGTGGCTCGCGAAGCTGGCCGAAGGCGGCAACGCAACGGCCTTCAAGCTGCCGCGGCCGCTGCTGCACAGCGGCGATCTCGATTTTTCCTTTGCCGGCCTGAAGACGGCCGTGCTCACGCAGGCCAAGAAGCTCGGCGACCAGCTCGACGCGAACAAGGCCGACCTGGCGGCGTCCACGCAGGCGGCCATCGTCGAGGTGCTGCTGAAGAAGTCGCTCGCGGCACTCGACCAGACCGGACTCAAGCGGCTGGTGGTGGCGGGCGGGGTGGGGGCCAACAGGAATCTGCGCGAACAGCTGAATGCCGCGTGCGCAAAGCGCAAGGTGCGTGTGCACTACCCCGAGTTGCACCTGTGCACCGACAACGGCGCCATGATCGCCATGGCTGCGGCGATGCGCCTGCAGTCCGGGCTGTCGCAGGCGAGCGAGCGCTATGCCTTCGACGTCAAGCCGCGATGGCCCATGGCGTCGCTCTCGTCGGCTGAGGCGCCGCTGCCGCAGGCTGCGTAGCCGGCTGCCGCGAGCGGCCGATTGCCGGCAGCGGCAGCACGTCCAGCACATTGCGCCACAGCTGGCGCCATTGCGGCCAGTCGTGGCCGCCCTCGATCGTGAAGACGCGTCCCGGCGGCAGGGCGTCGGCCAGCAGCTTGTGGTTGCTGGCAAAGCGGTCGTCCAGCCCGAAGCCCAGGTACAGCGGCGGCAGGTTCTTCGACGGCTTGGCGTCCAGGTACTGCTGGAAGAAGGGCCAGAGCTTGCGGTCGGGCTCCTCGTCGGCCTGCGGTCCGGTGGGCGCCTGCCAGGCGCGCAGGCCGCCGGCCTTCCTGATCTCCGCGCCGAGCACCCGGCGCCCCAGGTAGGGCGCGAGTGCCACGATGCCGTCCACCGAGCCCGGCCGCGCCAGTTCGTGGATCAGCGCGCCGAAGCCGCCGATGGAAATACCCACGAGCCAGATCGACTTGTAGCCCCTGGCACGCTGGGGCTCGATGACCTCGGTGTGCAGGCGCTCGCTCAGCGTTTGCTCGTAGTAGTAGGAAACGTCCGCGTCCACCAGCAGCGCGTCCGCCGCCAGATGGCGCTCGCGCACCGCGGCGATGAACCCTTCGCGCTCGAACTCGTCGGGCTTCAGGTAGGCCCCGGGGAGGAACACCAGGAGCGTGTCGGACTGTTCGTTGGGATCGGCAGGTTGAAGGTGCGTTTTCATGGTGCCTTTTGGGGGCACCCGAACCGCACCGGCAGGGAATTCGGTGCGTTACGAGACGCCCACGAAGAAAAAAGTTCTAAGAAAACGTCACATCATGTGACGTTATTCAGCGCTATTGTGAATAAGGTGCTCGTTTAAAGTCAAAACGAGGCCGTTACCAACATTTTCTTCTTGTGGGCATAGGCCAGACTAGTTGATTTGCAACTGTGCGGCCTGGCTCGCGGGCACCAGTTTGCCGAGCTTCAGCGTGAGCACGCCGTTCTCGAGCTTGGCCTCGCTGGTGGCCACGTCGATGTCCTGCGGCAGTTCGTAGGCGGCCTTGAACTGGCGCTTGGCTTCGGCCTTGCTGTCGATGCGCAGTACGGCGCCTTCGATGCTGATCGCGAGGTCTTCGCGCGCAAGGCCCGGCACGTCCAGCGAGAGGGTCCAGCTCTTGTCGTCCTGTTCCACCAGCGGGGAGCGGCGGGGGGCGGCGAAGGCATCGTTCACGAAGCGTTCGAAGGCGCGGTCATAGGCGCGGGGAGCGAAGCGGGCGGTGCGAAGGGTGGGGGCGAAAAGCATGGTGAAGAACTCCTGAGTGAACACAATGGGGACAAGGAATGTGTGTCCCTTACACTGCGCGGCCGTTCCATCGTGAGTGCCGCTTGAGACCTCATCTAGGCGCATCGGCACGCGTTTCAAGACAATGAATCTCCCCTTTATTTGGCGTCGCGAGGCCTTGAAATTCGCGGCGCTGGCGCTATGCGCGAGGCCGTTCGCCGCGCTGGCGCAGGCGGCCCCGCCCGCACCCATTCGCCTGGCGCTGATCGAAAGCATGAGCGGCCCGTTCGCCAACACCGGCGAGGCCGTGTTCCGCAACCTGCTGTGGGCGGTGGAGCGCGTGAATGCGCGCGGCGGCGTGAAGCTGCCCGGCGGCGCGCGTCCGTTGCAGCTCGACCGCTACGACAGCAAGGGGCAGAACGAGGAGGCGCTTTCCGCGCTGCGCGCCGCGTTGGACGACGGCGCGCGCATCGTGCTGCAGGGCAATTCGTCGGCCACGGCCTCGGCGCTGGTCGATGCCATCGACAAGAACAACGAGCGCGACCCCGCGCGCCGCGTGGTCTTCCTCAACTACGCGGCCGTCGACCCGGCGCTCACGAACGAGCGTTGCAGCTTCTGGCACTTCCGCTTCGACGCGCATGCCGACATGCGCGTGGCTGCGCTGATGGATGTGGTGAGGGACGATGCCGCGCTCAAGCGCGTCTACCTGATCGGCCAGGACTACAGCTTCGGCCAGGCCGTGCTGCGCGAGGCGCGCCGGCAGCTCGGTGCGCAGCGCCCCGACGTGGAGATCGTGGGCGACGAACTGCATCCGATGGGCAAGGTGAAGGACTTCGCGCCCTACGCCACCAAGATCATCGCGAGCGGCGCGCAGGCGGTGGTCACGGGCAACTGGGGCAACGACCTCACGCTGCTCGTGAAGGCGGCACGCGAGGCGGGCTTCAACGGTACTTTCTATACCTTCTACGGCAATGCGCTGGGGGCACCGGCCGCCATCGGCGATGCGGGCATCGGCCGCGTGATCGCCGTGGCCGACTGGCTGCCCAACGTGCAGACGGCGCAGTCCGAAACCTTCTACCGAGCCTTCCGCACGCGCTTTCCGAAGCCGGCCGACGACTATGTGCACATGCGGCTGCAGCTGATGATCGAAGCGCTCGTGCAGGCCATCGAGCGTGCGGGCAGTGCCGACGCGGTGCCGATGGCGCGCGCGCTGGAGCAGGCCGACGTGAGCCTGTACGGCCAGCGCGGGCGCATGCGCGCGACGGACCATCAGTTCCAGCAGCAGCTCGTCGTCGGCGTGATGGACCGGCAGGGCAGGCCGGGCGTGCAGTTCGACGTCGAGGGCTCGGGCTACGGCTTCCGTGTGGTCAAGACGATTCCCGCCGAGCGCGCCGAACTGCCGACCTCGTGCAAGATGAAGAAACCTTGAATTTGGCTCTCCCCGCAGGCTTCGCGCACTTCGTGTCGCTTCTCCCTCCCCCTCACCGCGGGCAACACCTGCGGCCCGGCAAAGCCGGTTCCGCGGCGTTCCTGAAAAAAGAAAGGTATTTCCATGCGTTCTGCGATCCATCAGCTTGAAGCGTCGAAGATCCGCGAAGTCGCCAACGCCGGCATGGGCCGCGACGACGTGCTGGCCTTCTGGTTCGGCGAAAGCGACGAAGTCACGCCCGAGGTGATCCGCCAGGCGGCCATCGATTCGCTGCAGCGAGGCGAGACCTTCTACGCCCACAACCTTGGCCTGCCCGAGCTGCGCGAAGCCATCGCGCGCTACACGAGCGGGCTGCATCCGGCGGTCGATGCCTCTCGCATCGCCGTCACCTCGGGCGGCGTGAGCGCGCTGATGCTCGCGGTGCAGGCGCTGGTCGATGCGGGCGACGAAGTGGTCGCCGTGACGCCGGTGTGGCCCAACCTGACGGCTCAGCCCGCCATCATGGGCGCGCGCGTTCGTACCTTGCCGCTGGTGCCGGTGAACGGGCAGTGGACGCTCGACCTGCCCGCGCTGCGCGCGGCGGTCACTTCGAAGACGAAGCTGCTGATCGTCAACGCGCCCAACAATCCCACGGGCTGGACCATGACGCGCGATGAGCAGCAGGCCGTGCTCGACCACTGCCGCCAGACCGGCACGTGGATCCTCGCCGACGAGGTGTACGAGCGCCTGTACTACGAGCCGACGCCCAATGCCTGCGCGCCGAGCTTCCTCGACATCTCGAAGCCCGACGACCGGCTCGTCGTCACGCACAGCTTCTCGAAGAGCTTCCTGATGACGGGCTGGCGCCTGGGCTGGCTGGTGCTGCCGCCGTCGATGGTGGACGACATCGGCAAGCTGATCGAGTTCAACACCTCGTGCGCCAGCGTGTTCACGCAGCGCGCCGCCATCACAGCCATCGAACACACGAGCGAGATCACGCCGCGCGTGGTGGCGCACCTGAAGCACTGCCGCGACACGCTGGTGCCGCTGCTGGCGGCGCTGCCGGGCGTGCAGGTGGCTTCGGCCAAGGGTGGCATGTATGCCTTCTTCCGGCTCGAAGGCTTCGGCGATTCGCTCGAAGTGGCCAAGCGGCTGGTCGCCGAGGCGGGCCTGGGGCTCGCGCCGGGCAATGCCTTCGCGCCCGAGGCGCAGGGATGGCTGCGCTGGTGCTTTGCCTCGAAAGACCCGCAGCGGCTGGTGAAGGGCGTGGAGCGCCTGCGCAACTGGCTGGCGGAGCAGCCGCAGCGCAAGGGCTGATCCGGCCGTCTGCAATTTCGTTCAATACGCGGCGTGACCGGACCGCGAAGCTCGGACTTTTCTCGAAAGCGAAAGGTCTGGCATGTCGGAACGGTTGAAGGGAATGGCGCTGTGCGCGCTGGCGATGGTCACGGTGGGCAGCACGGTGGTGGCCAGCAAGGTCATCGCAGGCGGACTCCCTCCGTTCACCGCGACCGCGCTGCGGTTCGCGATGGCGCTGCCGGTGTTTCTCCTGCTGCTGCGGCTGACGCGCACGCCTTGGCCTCGCCCCGACCGGCGCGACCTGGTGCTGCTCTTGTTCCAGGCGGGTTTGGGCAGCGTGGGCTATACGGTGCTGCTGATCCTTGGTGTGAGGTGGGCGCCGGCCGCCAGCGCGGGCGTGGTGGCCGGGACGCTGCCTGCCGTTGCGGCGCTGGCGGCGGTGCTGGCTTTGCGCGAGCGGCCGGGGCGATATCTGGTGGGCAGCATCGTGCTGGCGACGGCAGGGGTGCTGGCAATCAGCTGGCCGGGCGAAGGCTCAGCAGGGGACTCCAAATCGGCCGCGGCGTTCGCCGGCAACCTGCTGATACTGGGTGCGGTCGTGTGTGAGGCAATGTTCATCCTGCTCAACAAGCGGCTGCGCGTGCCGGTGCGTCCCCTGGCGCTGTCGACGCTGATGGCAGCCTTCGGGCTCCTGCTGTCGCTGGTTCCGGCGCTGTTCGAGCGGGCCTGGGAGCGCCCGTTGCCGAACGATGCGCTGATCGGCGTCGCCTACTACGCGCTGGTGCCGACGGTGCTGGGCTTCGTCCTCTGGTTTGCCGGGGCGGCCAGGCTGAAAGGGGCCGAAGCGGCGCTTTCCACTGCGCTCCTGCCGATTTCCGCACTGATACTGGCTGCCCTCTGGCTGGGGGAAAGTATCAGCCTGGCGCAGATCGGCGGGGCCGCCTGCGTGCTCGGCGCGGTAGGCCTGGCTTCGCTCGATGGCAGGAGTGGCAAGGGGCTCGACCCGGCAGCGGCCCCTTCGTGAAACACCGAGGAACCGGCTTTGCCGGGCCTCAGGTGTTGCCCCCGGTAGGGGGTAGGCGAAGCGACACGAAGTGCGCGCAGCCTGGGGGCGAGCTATAATTCCAAGGCTTTGCATGCCGCAAGGCGCACGGTGAGGGCAGTTCCAGCGCTCACCGCAAGTCAAACACCTAGGAACCAAGGAAATCATCATGATCGCAGCCTCCATCAAGGCCGAAGTCGTCAAGGACAACGCCCGCGCCGCCAACGACACCGGCAGCCCCGAAGTGCAAGTCGCACTGCTGACCGCCCGCATCAACGAGCTCACCCCCCACTTCAAGACGCACGCCAAGGACCACCACGGCCGTCGCGGCCTGCTGCGCATGGTGAGCCGCCGCCGCAAGCTCCTCGACTACCTCAAGTCCAAGGACGCCGACCGCTACACCGCGCTGATCGCCAAGCTGGGTCTGCGCAAGTAAATCGAATCGCATGAAAAAACGCCTGGGTTAGTCCGCTAGCTCAGGCGTTTTTTACTTCGCGATCCACTTTCGGAGTGCCAAACAGAGCGAAGCTGTGTCATTCCAATGAAGTTCCCTCCGAGCTTCGCTGGAATGGCATCGTGTTCTGAGACAGCCTCCGCCCCTTGCGAACCCTGAGTGGTTCGCTACTAAAACAGGAGCAAACATGAGCCTCTTCAACAAAGTCACCAAGTCCTTCCAATGGGGCGACAAGACCGTCGTCATGGAAACGGGCGAAGTCGCCCGCCAGGCCAATGGCGCCGTGCTGGTCGACATCGACGGCACCGTGATCCTGGCGACCGTGGTCGCCTCCAAGTCGGCCAAGCCCGGCCAGGATTTCTTCCCGCTGACCGTCGACTACATCGAGAAGACCTACGCCGCGGGCAAGATCCCCGGCAGCTTCTTCAAGCGCGAAGCCAAGCCCAGCGAACATGAAACGCTGACCAGCCGCCTGATCGACCGTCCGATCCGCCCGCTGTTCCCCGAAGGCTTCCTGAACGAAGTGCACGTGGTCATCCACACCGTGTCGCTGAACCCTGAAGTCGACGCCGACATCGCCGCCATGATCGGCGTGAGCGCAGCGCTCGCCATCTCCGGCATTCCGTTCAGCGGCCCGATCGGCGCCGCCCGCGTGGGCTACATCAACGGCCAGTACGTGCTGAATCCGGGCCAGACCGCCCGCAAGGATTCGCAGATGGACCTGGTCGTCGCCGGCACGCAAGCCGCCGTGCTCATGGTCGAGTCCGAAGCGCAGCAGCTCAGCGAAGAAGTCATGCTGGGTGGCGTGGTGTTCGGCCATGAACAAGCCAACATCGCCATCAACGCGATCCATGACCTCGTGCGCGACGCCGGCAAGCCGGTGTGGGACTGGCAGGCGCCCGCCGAAGACGAAGCCTTCGTCGCCAAGGTCAAGGGCCTGGCCGAAGAAAAGCTGCGCGCGGTCTACCAGATCCGCAGCAAGCAAGCCCGCACGCAGGCCCTGCGCGAAGCCAATGCCAGCGTGATGAACACGCTGAAGGAAGGCGGCGAGCCCTTCGACGCCGGCAAGGTCAACGACCTGCTGTTCGCCATCGAATCGAAGATCGTGCGCAGCCAGATCCTGTCGGGCGAACCCCGCATCGACGGCCGCGACACGCGCACCGTGCGCCCCATCGAGATCCGCAACTCCGTGCTGCCGCGCACCCACGGTTCGGCCCTGTTCACGCGCGGTGAAACCCAGGCGCTGGTCATCACCACGCTCGGCACCGAACGCGATGCACAGCGCATCGACGCGCTGGCCGGCGAGTACGAAGACCGCTTCCTGTTCCACTACAACATGCCTCCCTTCGCCACCGGCGAAGTGGGCCGCATGGGCTCGACCAAGCGCCGCGAAATCGGCCACGGCCGCCTCGCCAAGCGCGCGCTCGTCGCCGTGCTGCCGACCAAGGAAGAATTCCCGTACACGGTTCGCGTGGTGTCGGAAATCACCGAGTCGAACGGCTCCTCGTCGATGGCTTCGGTCTGCGGCGGCTGCCTGTCGATGATGGACGCCGGCGTGCCCATGAAGGCGCACGTGGCCGGTATCGCCATGGGCCTGATCAAGGAAGACAACCGCTTCGCGGTGCTGACCGACATCCTGGGCGACGAAGATCACCTGGGCGACATGGACTTCAAGGTTGCGGGCACCACCAACGGCATCACCGCGCTGCAGATGGACATCAAGATCCAGGGCATCACCAAGGAAATCATGCAGGTCGCCTTGGCGCAAGCCAAGGAAGCGCGCATGCACATCCTGGGCAAGATGCAGGAAGCGATGGGCGAGGCCAAGGCCGAAGTCTCCAGCTTCGCCCCGCGCCTGACCACGCTGAAGATCAACCCCGAGAAGATCCGCGACGTGATCGGCAAGGGCGGTTCGGTCATCCGCGGCCTGCAGGAAGAAACCGGCACGACGATCAACATCGACGAAGACGGCACCATCACCATCGCCTCGACCGACCCGGAAAAGGCCGAACTGGCCAAGAAGCGCATCGAGCAGATCACGGCCGAAGTCGAAATCGGCAAGGTCTACGAAGGCCCGGTCACCAAGATCCTGGACTTCGGTGCGCTCATCAACCTGCTGCCCGGCAAGGACGGCCTGCTGCACATCAGCCAGATCGCGCACGAACGCGTCGAGAAGGTGACTGACTACCTGAGCGAAGGCCAGATCGTGAAGGTCAAGGTTCTGGAAACCGACGAAAAGGGCCGCGTCAAGCTGTCCATGAAGGCCCTGACCGAGCGTCCGGCCGGTATGGAATACAGCGAGCGCCCGCCGCGTGAAGACCGTGGTGATCGCGGCGACCGTGGCGGCGACCGCCGCGAGCGCTCGGACCGTGGCGACCGTGGTGGTGACCGCGGCGGCGATCGTGGCGAGCGCGCACCGCGCTTCAACGACCAGCAGCAGGCTCCGGCCGGCGAGCAGTCGCAGGCCCCGCGCGAGCCTCAGGAGTAAGAAGGGCGCAACGGCGGTTCACTGCCGCCGTTGCAATCTTTTGAACGTCAAGCTTCGCCCCATCTGCGGGCGTTGGAGGCCGAAAGACCATGAAAGCCATTGAAATCACTTCGTACGGCGCCCCTGAGGTGCTGCGCGTGGCCGATCGTCCCGATCCGGTGGCGGGTGTGGGCGAGCTGCTGATTCGCGTTGCGGCCAGTGGTGTCAACCGGCCCGACGTGCTGCAGCGGATGGGCCACTATCCGGTGCCGCCGGGTGCATCCGATCTGCCGGGCCTCGAGGTGGCCGGCGAGATCGTCTCTGGCGATGCCGCGGCGCTGGCCGAGGCGGGGTTCAAGGTTGGTGATCGTGTCTGTGCGTTGATCGCTGGCGGTGGCTATGCGCAGCTGTGCGTGGCGCCCGTGGCGCAATGCCTGCCGGTGCCGAAGGGTTGGAGCGATGTCGATGCGGCCTCGCTGCCCGAAACCTTCTTCACCGTGTGGAGCAATGTGTTCGAACGCGGCCGTCTGCAAAAAGGCGAGACGCTGCTGATCCAGGGCGGCTCGAGCGGCATCGGCGTCACGGCGATCCAGATCGCCAAGGCGCTGGGTGCGACGGTGATCGTCACGGCCGGCAGCGACGACAAGTGCGAAGCCTGCAAGAAGCTGGGGGCCGACCACGCCATCAACTACCGCACGAGCGATTTCGTCGAAGAGGCGAAGAAGCTCACCGGCGGCAAGGGTGTGGACGTGATCCTCGACATGGTCGCAGGCGACTACGTGGCGCGCGAGATCGAGTGCCTGGCCGAAGACGGCCGGCTCGTGATCATCGCGGTGCAGGGCGGCGTGAAGAGCCAGATCAATGCGGGCCTCGTGCTGCGCAGGCGCCTCACGATCACCGGCTCGACGCTGCGGCCTCGGCCGGTGGCCTTCAAGGGCGCCATTGCCAAGGCCCTGCGCGAAAAGGTGTGGCCGCTGCTGGAAAGCGGTGCCATCAAGCCCGTGATCCACAGCACCTTTGCAGCAGCGGGCGAGCCTAGCGGCGCAGCCCAGGCTCATGCGCTGATGGAATCGAACCAGCACATCGGCAAGATCGTGCTGACATGGTGACGGGAAGAACGCGATGACAACCAAGAAGAAGCTGATCGCCGGCAACTGGAAGATGAACGGCAGCCTCGCTGCCAACGAGGCGCTGGTGAAAGCCTTGCAGCAAGGCCTGGCCGCAAGCCCGGCCGCGTGCGACGTGGCGCTGTGCGCGCCCGCGCCGTACTTCGCCCAGCTGCAATCGCTGCTGGCGGGCTCGCCGGCACTGGCGCTCGGTGCGCAGGACATCTCGGCGCATCCGCAAGGTGCATTCACCGGCGAGCAATCGGCGGCGATGCTGAAGGATTTCGGCGTGCGCTATGCGATCGTCGGTCACTCGGAGCGCCGGCAATACCATGGCGAGACCGATGAGGCCGTGGCGGCGAAAACCGCTGCGGCATTGGCCAATGGCATCACGCCGATCGTCTGTGTCGGCGAAACGCTGGCGCAGCGCGAAGCAGGGCAGACCGAAGAGGTCGTCAAGCGCCAGCTGGCTGCAGTGATTCACGTGAACGGCCATTGCATCAGCGAGATCGTCGTGGCGTATGAGCCCGTCTGGGCCATCGGCACCGGCAAGACGGCCACGCCGGAGCAGGCGCAAGCGGTGCATGCCGTGCTGCGCGCGCAACTGCATCACGCGGCGAGCGAGCATGCAGCGGGCATCCAGATTCTTTATGGCGGCAGCATGAATGCGGCCAATGCCGCCGAACTGCTGGCGCAGGCCGACATCGACGGCGGCCTTATCGGTGGCGCGTCGCTCAAGGCGCCCGATTTTCTGCAGATCATTTCTGCCGCTGCGCGCTGAATGCGCAACGGCTGTATCAATTAGGAGTAAGAACGAATGAACGTGGTCCTCAACCTTCTGGTCGGCGTGCAGATGCTGGCAGCCCTCGCAATGATCGGCCTGATCCTGGTCCAGCATGGCAAGGGCGCCGACATGGGCGCAGCCTTCGGCAGCGGCAGCGCCGGCAGCCTGTTCGGCGCCAGCGGCAGTGCCAACTTTCTCTCGCGCACAACGGCCGTGCTTGCTGCCGTGTTCTTCGCCTGCACGCTGCTGCTGGCCTATTTCAGCCATGCACGTCCCGCAGGCGGCGGCAGTCTTCTGGAGCGCGCCGCGGTGGGTGCACCTGCTGCGCCGGCTTCCGGCGCGGCTGGTGAAATTCCTGGCGCGGCAGCTCCCAGCGCCCCCGCTTCGGCTCCTGTAGCCCCGGTTTCGGGTGCGGGCCAGATCCCCGGCAAGTAATCAACTCGTTTTCATGAGTTGCCCGTGAGAAATGGCTTCATTTCAGGGTAAACTCTAAATCTGTTCGGAAAGCCAAATGCCTCTTGCAGGTACCTCATGCCATCCGAACAGCAAAAAACCGCGGTCGTGGTGAAATTGGTAGACACGCTATCTTGAGGGGGTAGTGGCGAAAGCTGTGCGAGTTCGAGTCTCGCCGACCGCACCAAATCTCATCGGCAGAAAACCTCATCCAGGGGTTCTTCTTGCCGGTGGCAAGCGGTGAAAAACTCTCGATGAATCTCGACTCCTACCTCCCCGTCCTTTTGTTCATTCTGGTCGGAGTCGGCGTAGGCGTCGCCCCTCAGGTCATCGGATACATCCTCGGCCCCAATCGGCCGGACGCCGCGAAGAATGCTCCCTACGAGTGTGGCTTCGAGGCCTTCGAGGACGCGCGCATGAAGTTCGATGTGCGCTACTACCTCGTCGCGATTCTCTTCATCCTGTTCGATCTCGAAATTGCCTTTCTCTTCCCCTGGGCCATCGCGCTCAAGGAGATTGGCGCTATTGGCTTCTGGGCCATGATGATCTTTCTCGCCATCCTCGTCGTGGGCTTCGCCTACGAGTGGAAAAAAGGCGCGCTCGACTGGGAATGACAAGGAAAGCACACGATGGCCATTGAAGGCGTTCTCAAAGAAGGTTTCGTCACCACCACCTACGACTCTGTGGTGAACTGGGCGAAGACCGGATCTCTCTGGCCGATGACATTCGGCCTCGCATGCTGTGCGGTCGAAATGATGCACGCGGGCGCTGCCCGCTACGACATCGACCGTTTCGGCATGCTGTTTCGTCCGAGCCCGCGCCAGTCCGATCTGATGATCGTGGCGGGCACGCTGTGCAACAAGATGGCGCCGGCCCTGCGCAAGGTCTATGACCAGATGCCCGAGCCGCGCTGGGTGCTGTCGATGGGTTCGTGCGCGAATGGCGGTGGCTACTACCACTACAGCTATTCGGTCGTGCGCGGCTGCGACCGCATCGTGCCCGTCGATGTGTACGTTCCGGGTTGCCCGCCCACCGCCGAAGCATTGCTCTACGGCGTGATCCAGTTGCAGCAGAAGATTCGCCGCACCAACACCATTGCCCGCGCCTGAGAGATTGCCGACGATGACTGACTTTGCAATTTCGCCGGAGGTGCTGCGCGCCACCATTGCCGAGACGCTTGGCGCCAAGGCCAGGAGCGTGACGCTTGCCTTGGAAGAGGTGACCGTGGTGGTTGGTGCCGCCGACTACATCGAAGCCGCCTTGCTGCTGCGCGACGCGCCCGGCTGCCGCTTCGAGCAATTGATCGACCTTTGCGGCATGGACTATTCCGACTACCGCGAGGGCGAGTGGCAGGGCGAGCGTTACGGCGTCGTCACGCACCTGCTGTCGGTGAGCCTCAATCAGCGCGTGCGCCTCAAGGTGTTTGCGCCGAGCGAAGACCTGCCCGTGGTCGATTCGCTCCAGCCCGTCTGGAGCGCCGCCACCTGGTTCGAGCGCGAAGCCTTCGACCTGTACGGCATCGTGTTCGATGGCCACGACGACCTGCGCCGCATCCTGACCGACTACGGCTTCATCGGCCACCCGTTCCGCAAGGACTTCCCGGTGTCGGGTCACGTCGAGATGCGTTACGACGAAGAACAGAAGCGCGTGGTCTACCAGCCGGTATCGATCGAGCCGCGGGAAATCACGCCGCGCGTGATCCGCGAAGACAACTACGGCGGCGGTTTGCACTGATATGGCCGAAATCAAGAACTACACCCTCAACTTCGGCCCCCAGCATCCGGCCGCGCACGGCGTGCTGCGCCTGGTGCTCGAGCTCGACGGCGAAGTGATCCAGCGCGCCGACCCCCACATCGGCCTGCTTCACCGCGCCACCGAGAAGCTCGCCGAGTCGCGCACCTTCATCCAGTCGCTGCCTTACATGGACCGCCTCGACTACGTGTCGATGATGTCCAACGAGCACGCCTACTGCCTGGCCATCGAACGGATGATGGGCCTCGAGGTGCCGATCCGTGCGCAGTACATCCGCGTGATGTTCGCCGAGATCACCCGCCTGCTGAACCACCTGCTGTGGCTCGGCGCGCACGGTCTCGACTGTGGTGCGATGAACATGCTCATCTACTGCTTCCGCGAGCGTGAAGACCTGTTCGACATGTACGAGGCCGTGTCCGGCGCGCGCATGCATGCGGCGTACTTCCGTCCGGGTGGCGTCTATCGCGACCTGCCGGACGCGATGCCGCAGTACAAGGTCAGCAAGATCAAGAACGCGAAGGCCATCGAGCGCCTGAATGAAGATCGCCAAGGGTCGCTGCTCGACTTCATCGACGCCTTCTGCGCGCGCTTCCCGAAGATGGTCGACGAGTACGAGACGCTGCTCACCGACAACCGCATCTGGAAGCAGCGCACCGTGGGCATCGGCGTGGTCACGCCGGAGCGCGCGCTGAACCTCGGCTTCACCGGCCCGATGCTGCGTGGCTCGGGCGTCGAATGGGATCTGCGCAAGAAGCAGCCCTACGACGTCTACGGCCAGATGCAGTTCGACGTGCCCGTGGGCAAGACTGGCGACTGCTACGACCGCTACCTCGTGCGCGTGGAAGAAATGCGCCAGGCCAACAAGATCATCCAGCAGTGCTCGGCATGGCTGCGCGCCAACCCCGGCCCGGTTATCACCGACAACCACAAGGTCGCCGCGCCCGCGCGTGAATCGATGAAGGCGAACATGGAGGAGCTGATCCACCATTTCAAGCTCTTCACCGAAGGCTTCCATGTGCCCGAAGGCGAAGCGTATGCCGCCGTCGAGCATCCGAAGGGCGAGTTCGGCATCTATCTCGTGAGCGACGGCGCCAACAAGCCGTACCGCCTGAAGATCCGCGCCCCTGGTTTCCCGCACCTCGCCGCCCTCGACGAAATGTCGCGCGGTCACATGATCGCCGACGCTGTCGCGGTGATCGGCACGATGGACATCGTGTTCGGTGAAATCGACAGGTGAGAAAGAGCGAATGACGACTTCCTCAACCCATCACCATGACGCGGCCCCTTCGGCCCCGTTGAAGGCCGAGATCCTCGAGCGCTTTGCGCGCGAGGTCGCCAAGTACCCCGAAGCGGGCAAGCAATCCGCCGTGATGGCCTGCCTCGCCATCGTCCAGCAGGACGAGGGCTACGTCAGCCTGCAGCGCGAGCGCGAGATTGCCGAATACCTCGGCATGGCGCCCATCGCCGTGCATGAAGTGACGACCTTCTACAACATGTACAACCAGCATCCGGTGGGCAAGTTCAAGCTCAACGTGTGCACCAACCTGCCTTGCCAGCTGCGTGACGGCGTCACGGCCCTCGTGCACCTCGAGAAGAAGCTCGGCATCAAGATGGGCGAGACCACGGCCGACGGCCTGTTCACCCTGCAGCAGAGCGAATGCCTGGGCGCTTGTGCCGATTCGCCCGTGATGCTGGTCAACGACCGCACCATGTGCAGCTTCATGAGCAATGAGAAGCTCGACCAGCTCATCGAGGGCCTGCGTGGCTCCGTCAAAGGGGAGGCCGCCTGATGTCGCCCGAGCAAGTACTCCAGCAGTTCCAGGCCACGGGCGTCCAGACCTGTTTCCATGACCGCCACATCGAGCCGCAGATCTATGCCGGCCTGAATGGCACCAACTGGCGGCTGGCCGACTACGAGGCGCGCGGCGGCTACAAGGCGCTGCGCAAGATCCTCACCGAGGGCCTCACGCCCGACCAGGTGATCGCCGAGGTGAAGGCCTCGGGCCTGCGCGGCCGTGGCGGCGCGGGTTTCCCGACCGGCCTGAAGTGGAGCTTCATGCCCCGCCAGTTTCCCGGCCAGAAGTATCTCGTCTGCAATTCGGACGAAGGCGAGCCCGGTACCTGCAAGGACCGCGACATCCTGCAGTTCAACCCGCACATCGTGATCGAAGGCATGGCCATCGCCGCGTATGCAATGGGCATCAGCGTCGGCTACAACTACATCCACGGCGAGATCTTCCAGAGCTACGACCGCTTCGAGGAAGCCCTCGAAGAAGCGCGCGCCGCCGGCTACCTCGGCGACAAGATCATGGGCAGCACGTACAACTTCCAGTTGCACGCCGCCCACGGTTTCGGCGCCTACATCTGCGGCGAGGAAACCGCGCTGCTCGAATCGCTCGAAGGCAAGAAGGGCCAGCCGCGCTTCAAGCCGCCGTTCCCGGCGAGCTTCGGCCTCTACGGCAAGCCGACCACCATCAACAACACCGAGACCTTCGCGGCGGTGCCCTGGATCATCAACAACGGCGGTCCGGCCTACCTCGAATGCGGCAAGCCGAACAACGGCGGCACCAAAATCTACTCGGTGAGCGGCGACGTCGAGCTGCCCGGCAACTACGAAGTGCCCATGGGCACGCCGTTCTCCAAGCTGCTCGAACTGGCCGGCGGCGTGCGCAAGGGCCGCACGCTCAAGGCGGTGATCCCCGGTGGCTCGTCGTCGCCGGTGCTGCCGGCCGACATCATGATGGCCTGTACCATGGACTACGACTCCATCGCCAAGGCCGGCTCCATGCTGGGCTCGGGCGCGGTGATCGTCATGGACGACAGCCGCTCGATGGTCGAGTCGCTCAAGCGCCTCTCGTACTTCTACATGCACGAGTCCTGTGGCCAGTGCACGCCGTGCCGTGAAGGCACCGGCTGGCTCTACCGTGTGGTGGACCGCATCCACAACGGGAAGGGCAAGCCCAGCGACATGCAACTGCTGGACTCCGTTGCCGGGGACATCATGGGCCGCACCATCTGTGCGCTCGGCGATGCGGCGGCAATGCCCGTGCGCGCCATGATCAAGCACTTCCGTCACGAGTTCGAAGCCCTGATTCCGGGCCACGTCCCGACGGCGCCCGTCAAGGCCTGAGCGCGAGAAGAAACATACTCATGATCGAAATCGAACTCGACGGCAAGAAGGTCGAAGTGACCGAAGGCAGCATGGTGATGCATGCGGCCGACAAGGCGGGCACGTACATCCCGCACTTCTGCTATCACAAGAAACTCAGCATCGCGGCCAACTGCCGCATGTGTCTGGTCGACGTGGAAAAAGCGCCCAAGCCGATGCCGGCCTGCGCCACGCCCGTGACGCAGGGCATGATCGTTCGAACCAAGAGCGAAAAGGCCATCAAGGCGCAGCAGTCGGTCATGGAGTTCCTCCTGATCAACCACCCGCTGGACTGCCCGATCTGCGACCAGGGCGGCGAATGCCAGCTGCAGGACCTGGCCGTGGGCTACGGCGGTTCTTCCTCGCGCTACGAGGAAGAAAAGCGCGTCGTGTTCCACAAGGACGTCGGCCCGCTGATCAGCATGGAGGAGATGAGCCGCTGCATCCACTGCACGCGCTGCGTCCGTTTCGGCCAGGAAGTGGCCGGCGTGATGGAGCTCGGCATGTCGCACCGCGGCGAGCACTCCGAAATCGAAACTTTCCTCGGCGACTCGGTCGACTCCGAACTGTCGGGCAACATGATCGACATCTGCCCGGTCGGCGCGCTCACGAGCAAGCCGTTCCGCTACAGCGCCCGCACCTGGGAGCTGTCGCGCCGCAAGTCGGTGAGCCCCCACGATTCCACCGGTGCCAACCTGATCGTCCAGGTCAAGAACAACCGCGTGATGCGCGTGGTGCCGCTCGAGAATGAAGACGTCAACGAATGCTGGATCGCCGACCGCGACCGCTTCTCGTACGAAGCGCTCAACGGCCCCGAGCGCCTGACGCAGCCCATGCTGAAGCAGGGCGGCCAATGGCAGCAGGTCGACTGGCAGACGGCGCTCGAGTACGTCGCCAACGGCCTCAAGCAGATCAAGGCCGACCACGGCGCGCAAAGCATCGGCACGCTGGTCAGCCCGCACAGCACGCTCGAAGAGCTGCAGCTCGCCGCCATGCTCACGCGTGAACTGGGCAGCGACAACATCGACTACCGCCTGCGCAACGCCGAATTCACGGCATTCGAGGGCGTGCGCTGGCTCGGCACCTCGATCGCATCGCTCACGCAAGTGCAGCGCGCGCTCGTCGTCGGCTCGAACCTGCGCAAGGAACACCCGCTGTTCGCGCAGCGCATCCGCCAGGCCGTGCGCAAGGGCGCCGCGCTGTCGGTGATCACCTCGGCGAGCCTGATGGCCGCCCGCGACGCCTGGGCCATCGACGTGGCGCAATCGTCCATCGTCGAAGCCGACCAGTGGGTCGAAGCGCTGGCCGCCGTGGCCGCTGCAGTCGGTGAAACCAACGGCGCAGCCGCGCCACTGGCACCGAAGAACGCACCGGATGCCGCCGCCAAGGCCATCGCAGCCTCGCTGCTGAGTGGCGAACGCAAGGCCATCCTGCTCGGCAACGCCGCCGCCCATCACGCCCAAGCCAGCAGCCTGCTGGCCCTGGCGAACTGGATCGGCGCGCAAACCGGCGCCACCGTCGGTTACCTGACCGAAGCCGCCAACACCGTGGGCGCGCAGATCGTCGGCGCGTTCCCGAAGAACGGCGGCCTCGATGCCGGCCGCATGCTCGCCGCAGGCTCCGGCCTGAAGGCCATGCTGCTGCTGAACACCGAGCCGGTGTTCGATTCGGCCGCTGGCGCCGCCGCCGCCGATGTCATCGGCAATGCGCAGATGGTCGTCACGCTGAGCCCCTTCAAGGCCAACCTCGAGTTCAGCGACGTGCTGTTGCCCATCGCGCCGTTCACCGAGACTCCGGGCACCTTCGTCAATGCCGAAGGCCGCCTGCAAGGATTCCATGCCGTCGTGAAGCCGCAAGGCGAAACGCGACCGGCATGGAAGGTGCTGCGCGTGCTGGCCAACCTGCTGGGCCTGCCGGGCTTCGCGTTCGAATCAACCGCCGAGGTGTTGGCCACCATCGGTGACAAGGGCTCGGTGCCGGCGAATGCGCTGAGCAACGCCACGTCCGCGAAGGCCGTCGCCTCCGGCGGGGCAGCTGCCGCACCCGTGGTCGCGAGCATCTACCAGCTCGACTCGATCGTGCGCCGCGCACCGTCGCTGCAACTGACCGCCGACGCACGCAACGCGTCGTCGACCGCACCGGCGCGTGCCGAGGAGGCACTGGCATGATCGTCGACACCATTCATGGCTTCGGCCAGGGCCTGGTGGCCGCGGGCTGGTGGACCGGCGTGGTCTGGCCCGTGGTCTGGACGCTGCTGAAGATCATCATCGTGGTGATCCCCCTGATGCTGGCCGTGGCGTACCTCACGCTGTGGGAGCGCAAGGCCATCGGCTTCACGCAGATCCGCATCGGCCCGAACCGCATCGGACCGCTGGGCCTGCTCCAGCCGATCGCCGACGCGCTCAAGCTGATGACCAAGGAAATCATTCTTCCGACGGTCGCCAACAAGGGCCTGTTCCTGCTGGGCCCGATCATGACCATCATGCCGGCGTTGGCCGCATGGGCCGTGATTCCCTTCGGTCCCGACGTGGCGCTGGCCAACATCAACGCCGGACTGCTGTTCGTGATGGCCATCACCTCGCTCGAGGTGTACGGCGTGATCATCGCCGGCTGGGCTTCGAACTCGAAGTACGCCTTCCTGGGCGCGCTGCGCGCCTCGGCACAGATGGTGAGCTACGAAATCGCGATGGGCTTCTGCTTCGTCGTGGTGCTGATGGTCACGGGCAGCCTGAACATGAGCGAGATCGTGAACGTCCAGGGCAAGGGCATGTTCGCCAACATGGGCGTGGGCTTGCTGTCATGGAACTGGCTGCCGCTGCTGCCGATCTTCGTCGTCTATTTCATCTCGGGCCTCGCCGAAACCAACCGCCACCCGTTCGACGTGGTGGAAGGCGAGTCTGAAATCGTGGCCGGCCACATGATCGAGTACTCGGGCATGAGCTTCGCGATGTTCTTCCTGGCCGAGTACGCCAACATGTGGCTCGTCTCGATCCTGACCGTCGTGCTGTTCCTGGGCGGATGGCTGCCGCCGTTCGAGTTCCTGAGCTTCATCCCCGGCTGGATCTGGCTGGGCGCCAAGACCTTCTGCGTGGTCACCATGTTCCTGTGGGTGCGCTCGACGTTCCCGCGCTTCCGCTATGACCAGATCATGCGTCTGGGCTGGAAGATCTTCATTCCCGTCACTCTCGTGTGGCTGGTCGTGGTCGGTGGCTGGATGCAGACGCCGTTCAACATCTGGAAATAACAGGAAGCGCCAACATCATGACTGCTTCGCACACCGCCGGCGCGCTGGCGCGCCCTTCCAAGCTCGCGTCTGCGCCTTTTTCGCTCAAGGACTTCCTGAGCAGCTTCATGCTGTTCGAACTGTTCAAGGGCCTGGCCATCACCGGCAAGTACGCCTTCGCCCGCAAGATCACGGTGCAGTTCCCCGAAGAGAAGACGCCGCTGTCGCCGCGTTTCCGCGGCCTGCACGCGCTGCGCCGCTATGAGAACGGCGAAGAGCGCTGCATTGCCTGCAAGCTCTGCGAAGCCGTCTGCCCGGCGCTGGCCATCACCATCGAATCGGATGTGCGCGACGACGGCTCGCGCCGCACCACGCGCTACGACATCGACCTGACCAAGTGCATCTTCTGCGGCTTCTGCGAAGAAAGCTGCCCGGTCGACTCGATCGTCGAGACGCACATCTTCGAATACCACGGCGAAAAGCGCGGCGACCTGTACTTCACGAAGGACATGCTGCTGGCCGTGGGCGACCGCTACGAAAAAGAAATTGCAGCGAACAAGGCGGCCGACGCCAAGTACCGCTGATCCGACCAGCCCGAACCCATTCGAATTCCATGGACGTCAAGACCGGTCTGTTCTATCTGTTTGCCGTGGTGCTGCTGTTCGCAGCGTTCCGCGTCATCACCGCCCGCAATCCCGTGTATGCCGCGCTGTATCTGGTGCTGGCCTTCTTCCAGGCATCGGCCATCTGGCTGCTGCTGCGCGCCGAGTTCCTCGCGATCTCTCTGGTGCTGGTGTATGTCGGCGCCGTGATGGTGCTGTTCCTGTTCGTCGTGATGATGCTGGACATCAACGTCGACAGCTTGCGGGAGGGCTTCTGGAAGCACTTCCCGCTGGCCGCCGGTGTCGGCGCGCTCATCGCGCTCGAAATGGCGGCCGTGCTCATGGGCGGCTTCCGCCTGGGCGAGGCACCGCGCGCTGCTGCCGGTGCGATGGGCGCCAACACTTCCAATACGCTCGAGCTCGGCAAGCTGCTTTACTCCGAATACCTCTACCCGCTGGAAATCGCCGCGGTCATCCTGCTGGTGGCCATCGTGGCGGCCATCGCACTGACGCTGCGTACCCGCAAGGACAGCAAGTACGTCAATCCGGCCGACCAGGTCCGCGTGAAGGCGCGTGACCGCGTGCGCATCGTGCAGATGCCGGCAACGCGTGCTGCGGAGCCTGTGGTCGAAGTTGCGGACGCTGCAAAGGAAAACAAGGCATGACGCTCACGCTCGGACACTTCCTCTCGCTCGGCGCGATGCTCTTCGCGCTGTCCGTGATCGGCATCTTCCTGAACCGCAAGAACCTCATCGTGCTGCTGATGGCCATTGAGCTGATGCTGCTCGCGGTCAACATGAACTTTGTGGCGTTCTCGCACTATCTGGGCGACATGCACGGCCAGATCTTCGTGTTTTTCATCCTGACGGTGGCCGCGGCCGAGTCGGCCATCGGCCTGGCGCTGCTGGTCCTGCTGTTCCGCAACAAGTCGAACATCAACGTCGACGAACTCAACTCACTCAAGGGTTGAACGCAACATGAGCGCAACCCTTTCCGCATCCACCCTGCTGGCCGTGCCGCTGGCACCCCTGGTCGGCGCCGTCGTCGCCGGCCTGTTCGGCACCAAGTTCGGCGGCGATCACATCGGCCGCAAGGTCACGCATTCGCTGACCATCCTGGGCGTGCTGGTCGCCTTCATCATCTCGGCCATGACGCTCAAGAGCGTGGTGGCCGACGGCGCCCGCTTCAACGAAACCATCTATGAATGGATGACCGTTGGCGGCCTGAAGATGGAAGTCGGCTTCCTGATCGACGGCCTCACCGCCATGATGATGTGCGTGGTGACCTTCGTGTCGCTGATGGTGCACATCTACACCATCGGCTACATGGAGGAAGACGACGGCTACAACCGCTTCTTCGCGTACATCTCGCTGTTCACCTTCTCGATGCTGATGCTCGTCATGAGCAACAACATGCTCCAGCTGTTCTTCGGCTGGGAGGCGGTGGGCCTGGTGTCGTACCTGCTGATCGGTTTCTGGTTCAACCGGCCGACCGCGATCTTCGCGAACATGAAGGCCTTCCTGGTCAACCGCGTGGGCGACTTCGGCTTCATCCTCGGCATCGGCCTGATCGCGGCCTATGCCGGTACGCTGAACTACGGCGAAGCCTTCGCCAAGGCCAACACGCTGGCCGGCATCACCTTCCCGGGCACCGAATGGATGCTGATCACCGTGATCTGCATCTGCCTGTTCATCGGCGCCATGGGCAAGAGCGCGCAATTCCCGCTGCACGTGTGGCTGCCCGACTCGATGGAAGGCCCGACGCCCATCTCCGCGCTGATCCACGCGGCAACGATGGTGACGGCCGGCATCTTCATGGTGGCGCGCATGTCGCCGCTGTTCGAACTGAGCGACACGGCACTGAGCTTCATCCTCGTGATCGGCGCCATCACCGCGCTGTTCATGGGCTTCCTGGGCATCATCCAGAACGACATCAAGCGCGTGGTCGCGTACTCGACGCTCTCGCAGCTCGGCTACATGACGGTGGCGCTCGGTGCCTCGGCCTACTCGGTCGCGGTGTTCCACCTGATGACGCACGCCTTTTTCAAGGCGCTGCTGTTCCTCGGTGCGGGCTCGGTGATCATCGGCATGCACCACAACCAGGACATCCGCTGGATGGGCGGCGTGCGCAAGTACATGCCGATCACCTGGATCACCTCGCTGCTGGGTTCGCTCGCGCTGATCGGCACGCCGTTCTTCGCCGGCTTCTACTCGAAGGACAGCATCATCGAAGCGGTGCACGAAAGCCACCTGTGGGGCGCGAACTTCGCGTACTACGCGGTGCTGGCCGGCGTGTTCATCACGGCGTTCTATTCGTTCCGCATGTACTTCCTGGTCTTCCACGGCGAGGAACGCTACGACCAAAACCCCGACGCGCACCACCACGATGAGCATGCGGAGCACGACGACGATCATGGCCACGGCCACAAGCCGCACGAATCGCCCTGGGTGGTGTGGCTGCCGCTGGTGCTGCTGGCCATTCCCTCGGTGGTGATCGGCTTCATGACGATCGAGCCGATGCTGTTCGGCGAGTTCTTCAAGAACGCGATCATCGTGGACGGCACCAGGCACCACGCCATGAAGGAACTGGAAGAAGCCTTCCACGGCCCGGTGGCCATGGCCATCCACGGCCTGACGGCGCCGCCGTTCTGGCTGGCGCTGGCCGGCGTGGTCCTGTCCTGGTACATGTACATGATCAACCCGGCGCTGCCGGCCGCGATCAAGCGCGCCTTCGGTCCGATCTACCGCCTGCTCGAGAACAAGTACTACATGGACTGGTTCAACGAGAACGTCATCGCCCGCGCCACGCGCGCGCTCGGTACCGGCCTGTGGAAGGGTGGCGACCAGGCCCTGATCGACGGTGCCGTCGTGAACGGCTCGTGGAAGGTGGTCGGCCGGGTTTCAGGCGTGGTTCGCTGGATGCAGTCCGGCTACATCTACCACTATGCCTTCGCGATGCTGCTCGGCATCTTCATCCTGATGACGTACTTCGTCTGGTTCAAACGCTGAGCCTAGCGCTGGAGAAAAAGAAAAATGGGTTTGTTGAGCCTTGCCATCTGGGTGCCGATCGCATTCGGCGCCGTGCTGCTGGCGTTTGGCCGTGACGAGCAGGCCAGAGGCGTACGCTGGGTCGCGCTCGTCGGTTCCATCGTGAGCTTCCTGGTCACGGTGCCGCTGGTCACGCGTTTCCAGAACAGTACCGCCGCGATGCAGTTCGTCGAGAAGACGGGCTGGATCTCGCGCTTCAACGTCAACTACCACCTCGGGATCGACGGCATGTCGCTCTGGCTGGTGCTGCTGACGTCGTTCATCACGGTCGTCGTCGTGATCTCGGCCTGGGAAGTGATCACCGAGCGCGTGAACCAATACATGGGCGCGTTCCTGATCCTGTCGGGCTTCATGATCGGCGTGTTCGCTGCACTCGACGGCGTGCTGTTCTACGTGTTCTTCGAAGCCACGCTGATCCCGATGTACCTGATCATCGGCATCTGGGGCGGCCCGAACAAGATCTACGCGGCTTTCAAGTTCTTCATCTACACCTTGCTCGGCTCGCTGCTGATGCTGGTGGCGCTGATCTACCTGTACAACAAGTCGGGCGGCAGCTTCGACATCCTGAGCTGGCACAAGCTGCCGCTGGGTGCGAGTGCGCAGACCTTCCTGTTCTTCGCCTTCTTCGCGGCCTTCGCGGTGAAGGTGCCGATGTGGCCGGTGCACACCTGGCTGCCCGACGTGCACGTCGAGGCGCCCACCGGCGGTTCCGCCGTGCTGGCCGCGATCATGCTGAAGCTGGGCGCCTACGGTTTCCTGCGCTTCTCGATGCCCATCGCGCCCGATGCCTCGCACGAATGGGCCTGGCTCATGATCGCGCTGTCGCTGATCGCGGTGATCTACGTGGGCCTGGTCGCGCTGGTGCAGCAGGACATGAAGAAGCTGGTGGCTTACTCGTCGGTGGCCCACATGGGCTTCGTGACGCTCGGCTTCTTCATCTTCAACGAGCTCGGCGTGTCCGGCGGCATCGTGCAGATGATTGCGCACGGCTTCGTGTCGGGCGCCATGTTCCTGGGCATCGGCGTGCTGTACGACCGCGTGCACTCGCGCCAGATCGCCGACTACGGCGGCGTGGTCAACACCATGCCCAAGTTCGCCGCGTTCGCGCTGCTGTTCGCCATGGCCAATTGCGGCCTGCCGGGCACCGCCGGTTTCGTGGGCGAGTGGATGGTAATTCTGGGTGCCGTGAAGGCCAACTTCTGGATCGGAATGGCGGCAGCGACCGCGCTGATCTTCGGTGCCGCCTACACCCTGTGGATGTACAAGCGCGTGTACCTCGGCCCGGTCGGCAACGACCACGTCAAGGAAGTCAGCGACATCAATGCCCGCGAGTTCCTGATGCTGGCGCTGCTGGCGATCGCCGTGCTGTGGATGGGCCTCTATCCGAAGCCTTTCACCGACTCGATGAACGCTTCGGTGACCGAGCTCCTGCGCCACGTGGCGATTTCCAAGTTGCCCTCCTGATGCCACGCTGAACAAGAGAACGAGATGATTGACAAACTCAGCTGGGTCACGATCTACCCCGAAATCGTGTTGCTGGTCATGGCCTGCATCATTGCGCTGGTCGACCTGTCGGACGCGAGCCCGCGCCGTACGCGCACCTATGTACTGACGCTGGCCACGCTCGCCGTGGTCGCGGTGTTGTCGGGCCTCGCCGCCCTCGGTGGCAAGACTGCCTACGGCTTCGGCGGCATGGTCGTCAGCGATCCGATGGGCAATTGGCTCAAATGCTTTGCCACCGTTGCCCTGATGGTCACGCTGGTCTATGGCCGTCCTTATGCGGCCGACCGCGAGATGCTGCGCGGCGGCGAACTGTTCACCATCAGCATGTTCGCGCTGCTGGGCATGTTCGTGATGATCTCGGGCAGCAACTTCCTGCTGATCTACCTGGGCCTGGAACTGCTCACGCTGTCGAGCTATGCGCTGGTGGCGCTGCGCCGCGACAACGCGGTGGCCAGCGAAGCCGCCATGAAGTACTTCGTGCTCGGCGCCATGGCCAGCGGTTTCCTGCTGTACGGCCTGTCGATGATGTACGGTGCGACCGGTTCGCTCGACGTCAACGAAGTGTTCAAGTCCATCGCGAGCGGCAAGGTGAACCACCAGGTGCTGGTGTTCGGCCTGGTGTTCATCGTGGCCGGCCTGGCCTTCAAGGTGGGCGCCGCGCCGTTCCACATGTGGGTGCCCGACGTCTACCAGGGCGCACCGACGGCGGTCACGCTGCTGATCGGCGCCGCGCCCGAACTGGCGGCCTTCGCCATCATCATCCGCCTGCTGGTCGACGCGCTGCAGCCGCTGGCCATCGACTGGCAGCAGATGCTCGCCGTGCTCGCCATCGCCTCGCTGCTGGTCGGCAACCTGGCCGCCATCGCGCAGAGCAACCTGAAGCGGATGCTGGCGTACTCGACGATCTCGCAGATGGGCTTCATGCTCCTCGGCCTGGTGGCGGGTTCGGACCAGCAGGGCACGTACAACGCCCAGTTCGCCTACAGCGCCTCGATGTTCTACATCGTGACCTATGTGCTGACCACGCTGGCGAGCTTCGGCATCATCCTGCTGCTGGCGCGCGAAGGTTTCGAAAGCGAAGAGATTACCGACCTCGCAGGCCTGAACCAGCGCAGCCCGCTGTATGCCGGTGTGATGGCCATCGCGATGTTCTCGCTGGCCGGCCTGCCGCCGCTGGTCGGCTTCTATGCCAAGCTGGCCGTGCTGCAGGCGCTGATCGCCTCGGGCCAGGCGATCTACATCGGGTTGGCCGTGTTCGCGGTGATGATGTCGCTGATCGGTGCGTTCTACTACCTGCGCGTGGTCAAGGTCATGTACTTCGATGCGCCCGTCACGGCCACCACGGTGTCGGCACCGCGCGACGTGCGCACCGTGCTCACGATCAACGGCGCGCTGATCCTGATCCTGGGCATCGTGCCCGGCGGCCTGATGACGCTTTGCTACGACGCGATCGTGGCCACGCTGGCCCACTGACGCGGCCGACCTCGGGTGTCGCAAACCGCGTCGGTCTGGGTCGTTCTGCTGGTGGCCCTGGTGGCCGCCAACCTGCCGTTCTTCAACGACCGCCTGTTCGGCGTCGTGCCTCTGGCGACAACACCCAAGTCGCTCGCGGTGCGGCTCGCCGAGCTGGTGGTCTTGTACTTTCTGGCGGGCGGCGTCGGGCTGCTGTTCGAGCGCAGGGCAGGGCAGATCGCCTCGCAGGGCTGGGAGTTCTATGCGGTGACCGGCGCGCTGTTCATCGTGCTGGCCTTTCCCGGGTTCACCTGGCGCTACCTGATGAAACACAGGCACTGACGACATGACCTCGACCACCACGACCACCGATTCGCACCTGAAGGAAGAACTCACGCAGAGCGTGGAGCTCTTCAAGGGCAACTTCCTGCACGCCAAGCGCGACACCGTGCGACTGCCCGACGGCCACACCGCCACGCGCGAATACGTGGTGCATCCGGGTGCCGTGGTGGTCATTCCGTTGCTGGACGATGGCCGCGTGGTGCTGGAGCGCCAGTTCCGCTACCCCGTAGGCCACGTGATGATCGAATTCCCCGCGGGCAAGCTCGACGCGGCTGAAGACCCGTTCGTCTGCGGCCGGCGCGAGCTGCTCGAGGAAACCGGCTATACCGCGCGCGAATGGGCGCATGCGGGTGCGATGCACCTGGCGGTGGCGTACTCGACCGAGATCATCCACATCTACTTCGCGCGCGGTCTTTCGCTGGGCGAGCGGCAGCTCGACCATGGCGAGTTCCTCGACGTGTTCACGGCCATGCCCGGAGAGCTGGCCGGCTGGTGCCGCGACGGCATCGTGACCGATGCCAAGACGCTGACCTGCACGCTCTGGCTGCAGAACGTCCTTTCGGGCGCATGGGCTCTGGACTGGCAGGCCGTGCCGGCAGAAGGCAGCGCGGGATAATCCGCGCATGAAGGTTCTCAATCTCCGCTGCGCACACGGCCACGGCTTCGAGGGCTGGTTTGCGTCCAACGAGGCCTTCGACAGCCAGTTGGCGAGCGGACTGGTCGAGTGCCCGGTCTGCGGCGACACCGCGATCGTCAAGTTGCTGAGCGCGCCGCGCCTCAACCTCGGCAATGCCAAGGCGCCGCAGGAAGCCGTTGCAACTGCCGCTTCAAGTGTTGTTCCCGCCGAACTCTCGCCCGAGGCCCGCTGGATGCGAGCCGTGCGCGAGGTGCTGGCGAAGACCGAAGACGTCGGCGAGCGCTTTGCCGACGAAGCCCGGAAGATGCACTACGGCGAGGCCCAGGAACGGGGCATCCGCGGACAGGCCACGCTCGAGCAGACCGAGGCGCTGCTCGACGAGGGCATTGCGGTGATGGCGCTGCCGATACCGGCTGCGCTCAAGGAAACCCTGCAGTAGCCAACCGGGCCGCCGCTGTTGCTCATGCCGTGAATTGGAGCGCAGCGAGGCGCGCATAAACGCCGCCCTGCGCCACCAGCGTCGCGTGCGTTCCCTGCTCGACGATCCCGCCGTGGTCCAGCACCACGATGCGGTCGGCCTTCTGCACCGTCGCCAGGCGGTGTGCGATCACGACCGTCGTGCGGTTTTCCATCGCCGATTCCAGTGCCGCCTGCACCATGCGTTCGCTCTCCGCGTCCAGTGCGCTCGTGGCCTCGTCGAGCAGCAGCAGCGGCGGGTTCTTGAGGATCGCACGCGCGATCGCGATGCGCTGGCGCTGTCCGCCCGACAGGCGCACGCCGCGCTCGCCGAGGAAGGTGTCGTAGCCCTCGGGCAGCGCCTGCAGGAAGTCGTGGGCGAAGGCGGCGCGGGCGGCGGCATGCACCTCTTCGGCCGTTGCCTCGGGCCGGCCGTAGCGGATGTTCTCGAACGCGCTGGCCGAGAAGATCACCGCATCCTGTGGCACCAGGCCGATGCGGGTGCGCAGGTCGGGCAGGGCGAGCGAAGCCAGCGGAGTGCCATCGAGCAGCAGGCGGCCCGATTGCGGGTCGTAGTAGCGCAGCAGCAACTGGAACACTGTGCTCTTGCCCGCGCCGCTCGACCCCACCAGCGCCACGGTCTCGCCGGGCGCGACGTCGAGGCTGAAGCCGCGCAATGCCGGCGTGTCCGGCCGGGACGGGTAATGGAAGGTCACCGCGTCGAACCTGATCGCGCTGCCCGCCACGGGAACGGGCGCGACCGTCGGATTCGACGGTGAAAAGATGGCCGCGGGCGCATGCAGCAGTTCCATCAGCCGCTCGGTTGCGCCGGCTGCGCGGAGCAAGTCGCCGTACACCTCGCCGAGCACGGCGGTCGCGCTGGCCAGGATGGCGACGTAGACGACGGTCTGGCCCAGGTGGCCGGCCGTGATGTCGCCGCGCAGCACTGCCTGCGTGCCCTGGTACAGGCCCCAGAGCAGCGCCGCGGAGGTCGCGATGATGATGAACGCCACCAGCACCGAGCGGGCCTTGGTTCGGCGCACGGCGGTGCGGAAAGCGTTCTCCGTCGAACCGCTGAAGCGCGCGGCCTCGCGGCCTTCGGCCGTGTAGCTCTGCACCACCGGAATCGCGTTCAGCACCTCGGCAGCGATGGCGCTCGAATCGGCCACGCGGTCCTGGCTGGCGCGCGACAGCTTGCGCACGCGGCGGCCGAACCACATGCTCGGCAGCACCACCAGCACGAGGATGCCCAGCACCTGCACCATCACATAGGGATTGGTCCACACCAGCACGGCCAGCGCGCCGATGCCCATCACCGCGTTGCGCAGGCCCATGCTCAGCGAGGAGCCGACGACCGTCTGCACCAGCGTGGTGTCGGCTGTCAGGCGCGAGAGCACCTCGCCGGTCTGCGTGGTTTCGAAGAAGGCCGGGCTCTGCTTCAGCACGTGGCCATAGACCGCGTTGCGGATGTCGGCCGTCACGCGCTCGCCCAGCCAGCTCACCGTATAGAAGCGCGCCGCCGAGAAAAGACCGAGCGCCACTGCCACCGCGAAGAGGGCGCCGAAGTGCTCGCGCAGCGCCATCGTCTGGGCGCCCTTGTCGGCGCTGATCAAGCCACCGTCAATCAGGCTGCGCAATGCGATAGGGAAAACCAGTGTGGTGAGCGCCGCCATCACCAGAAAGATGCCTGCCAGGACGATCTGCACCCGGTAGGGACGGAGAAAAGGGCTCAGGCCCGAGAGCGATCGGGGCGAGCCCTTGGCCATGGAAGACGGTGGGGGAGAAGCCATGGAAGGATTCTACAGAAACATTGCTACTACAAAGGCAGCCTTGACAATAACTGCCTCGGCAACTAATATTCGGCCCATGAGCGATGCAACTACCCCCCAAGCCCCGTCGGCGCCTGCCGACGCCGAGCGTCGCGCGCCTGCAGCCTTCTACAGCCCGGAAACCTACCGTACCGAAGAAAGCATCGGCTACCTGATGCGCCGCATCGTCACGGCGGTCGGCCAGTCGGTCGAAAACCGCATGTGCGAGCCGGGCAGCCCGACCTATCCGCAGTGGGTGCCTCTCTATAAATTGCATGTAGGCGCCGCTACCACCGTGGCCGAACTGGCCCGTGCCTGCGAACTCGACACCGGCGCCATGACGCGCCTGCTCGACCGCCTCGAGGCCAAGGGCCTGTGCCGCCGCGTGCGATCGCTCGAAGACCGCCGCGTGGTCAATATCGAGCTCACCGACGAAGGCCGTGCCGCCGCCAAGGAAGTGCCCTACGTGCTGAGCCGTGTGCAGAACGAACACCTTGCCGGCTTCAGCACCGAAGAATGGGAGCAGCTCAAGGGGTACTTGCGCCGCATCCTCGACAACGCCCAGGCCCTCGCGGCCCGTGGAGATAAAAATGACTGAATCCCTCGCCGTGCGCGCCGTGCGTCGCACACCCATCATGGCCGCCGCACTGCTGGTGGTGGCATTGGCCGGCTGTGCCGACATGTCAGGCATCGGCTCGCAGGCCAAACTGCGCGACGCCTCGTCGCTGGGCATCGCGCCCGACAGCGCCGCGGCGCCTGCGTCCCGGCTCGACAGCCAATGGTGGCTGGCCTTTGGCGATACGCAGCTCGATTCGCTGATCGATCAGGCCGTGGCCGGCAACCCGAACCTGCAGGTCGCTCAAGCCCGCCTTGCGCGTGCGCAGGCCTCGGCGGACATTGCCGGCGCGGCGCTCAAGCCGCAGGTCAAGGGCGACCTCGACCTGAAGCGCCAGAAGTTCAACACCAACTACATCTACCCCGCACCGCTGGGCGGCTCGACGCAGAACATCGGCCTGCTGCAGCTCAGCGCCAGCTGGGAACTCGACTTCTTCGGCAAGAACCGCAGCGCGCTCGACACCGCCATCGGCGCGGCCAACGCCGCGGCCGCCGATGCGGATGCCGCACGCGTGCTGCTCGCGAGCAACGTGGCGCGCAGCTACTTCCAGTGGGCGCGCCTGAACGACCAGCTCACCGTTGCCGGGCGCACGCTGGCGCAGCGCGACGAAACGCTCAAGCTCGTGCGCGACCGCGTGTCCGCCGGCCTCGACACCCGTCTCGAACTGCGCCAGAGCGAAGGCGGCCTGCCCGAAGCACGCCAGCAGATCGAATCGCTCAACGAGCAGATCGCGCTGCAGCAGCACGCACTCGATGCGCTGGTCGGCCAGCCGAACGTGTCCGCATCGCTCAAGCCGCCGGTGCTGGCGAACGTCAGGCCGATGGCGCTGCAGGCGAACATTCCGGCCGACCTGCTGGGCCGCCGCGCCGACATCGCCGCCGCGCGCTGGCGCGTCGAGGCCGCCACGAGCGACGTGGCCAATGCCAAGACCCTGTTCTATCCCAACGTGAACCTCACGGCCTTCGCCGGCTTCCAGAGCCTGGGTTTCGGCAAGCTGCTGAAGTCGGGCAGCGAGCAATGGGGCGTGGGCCCCGCCATCACGCTGCCGATCTTCGAAGGCGGCAAGCTGCGGGCCAACCTGCGCGGCAAGTCGGCCGACCTCGACGTGGCCATCGAAAGCTATAACGCTACCGTGCTCGACGCGGTGCGCGACGCGGCCGACCAGGCCACCAGCGCGCAGTCGATCGCGCGCCAGCAAGCTGAACAACGCGCCGCGCAGGCCGCTGCCGAGGGCGCCTACGACATCGCCGTGCAGCGTTACCGCGCGGGCCTCGGCAACTACCTCAACGTGCTGACGGCGGAAACCTCCGTGCTGGCGCAGCGCCGGCTGGCGGTCGATCTGGCCGCCCGCGCGCTCGACACACAGGTAGGTCTGGCGCGCGCGCTGGGCGGCGGCTGGCAGCCCCCGGCCACCGCCACGGCAGCGGCGCCATCAGCCGCAATGAACTGACATCACCCGAACCAGTCCGATTTTTTCGTCTTCGGAAAGAACTTCATCATGAGCGACAACAACACTCCGACGTCCGCTGCAGCCGCAGCTTCCGCAGCCCCCGAGGCGCCCGCCGGCAATGGCAAGCGCCGCCGCGCGCTCACCGCGCTCGCCGCGGTGGTGATCGTCGCCGGCGGCGGCTGGGGTGTCTACGAATGGCTGGTCGCCAGCCACTACGAGGACACCGACAACGCCTACGTGCAGGGCAACGTGATCCAGATCACGCCGCAGATCGGCGGCACCGTGATGGCCATCAACGCCGATGACACCGACTTCGTGAAGGCCGGCCAGCCGCTGGTGCAACTCGACCCGGCCGATGCCAAGGTGTCGCTCGAACAGGCCGAAGCCGCGCTCGCGCAGGCCGTGCGCCAAGTGCGCACGCTGTACGCCAACAACGGCTCGCTGGCCGCGCAGGTCACGCTGCGCCAGGCCGACATCGTCAAGGCGCAGAGCGACATCGCCAAGGCGCAGGACGACCTGCAGCGCCGCCGCGCGCTGTCGGGCAACGGCGCCGTGTCGAAGGAAGAGCTCAACCATGCCGAAACGCAGCTCGACACCGCCAAGAGCCAGCTCGCAGCGGCGCAGGCCGGCGTGGTCGCCGCGAAGGAAGCCCTGGTCAGCAACCAGTCGCTGACCGAAGGCACCAGCGTGGCCCAGCACCCCAGCGTGCTGGCCGCTGCCGCCAAGGTGCGCGAGGCCTACCTCGCCACGCAGCGCGTGGCCATGCCCGCGCCGGTCGACGGCTACGTCGCCAAGCGCACCGTGCAGCTCGGCCAGCGCGTGGCCGCCGGCACGCCAATGATGTCGATCGTGCCGCTCAACCAGCTGTGGGTCGACGCCAACTTCAAGGAAGTGCAGTTGCGCAACATCCGCATTGACCAGCCCGTGAAGCTCACGGCCGACGTCTACGGCAAGAAGATCGAATACAGCGGCAAGGTCGCGGGCCTCGGCGTGGGCACGGGCAGCGCGTTTGCGCTGCTGCCCGCGCAGAACGCCACCGGCAACTGGATCAAGGTGGTGCAGCGCGTGCCCGTGCGCATCGCGCTCGACCCTGAGCAGCTCAAGTCCAACCCGCTGCGCATCGGCCTGTCGATGGATGCCGAGATCGATATCTCCTCGAAGAGCGGCAAGATGCTCGCCGACGCGCCGCGCGCCGCTGCGCTCACGCAGACGCAGGTCTACAGCCAGCTCGACCGCGGCGCCGACGCCGAAGTGGAGCGCATCGTCGCGGCCAACCTCGGCCGCAGCGCGTCGGCCACGGCAGCTGCCGCACCGGCGAAGAACCCGACAGCGCCTGCCACGTCGGTGGCCGCGCAGGGGCAACCGGGCTGATCGCCCGGACTTTCTTCCTCAGGTAAACAGTTCGCCCATGGCCACCGCTGCTCCTGCTTACGTCGCGCATCCGCCGCTCGAGGGCGCAGCCCGCCTCTGGGGCACGGTCGCGCTGTCTGCGGCAACCTTCATGAACGTGCTCGACTCGTCGATCGCGAACGTGTCGCTGCCTGCCATCTCCGGTGACCTGGGCGTGAGCACCACGCAGGGTACCTGGGTCATCACCAGCTTCGCGGTGGCCAACGCCATCGCGGTGCCGCTCACAGGCTTCATGACGCAGCGCTTCGGACAGGTGCGCCTGTTCATGGTCAGCGTGATCCTGTTCATGATCACCTCGCTGATGTGCGGCCTGGCGCCGAACATGACGACGCTGATCGCCTTTCGCGCGCTGCAGGGCTTCGTTGCGGGCCCGATGATCCCGCTGTCGCAGACGCTGCTGCTGTCGAGCTATCCGCGCGCCAAGGCGGGCCTCGCGATGGCGATGTGGTCGATGACCACGCTGGTCGCGCCGGTGATGGGGCCGCTGCTTGGCGGCTGGATCACCGACAACATCTCGTGGCCGTGGATCTTCTACATCAACATCCCCGTGGGCATCGTCGCCGCGGCCATCACCTGGGCGCTGTACCGTCACCGCGAGAGCGCCACGCACAAAGTGCCGATCGACGCCATCGGCCTCGCGCTGCTGGTGCTGTGGGTGGGCTCGCTGCAGCTGATGCTCGACAAGGGCAAGGAACTCGACTGGTTCCACTCGGCGCAGATCATCACGCTGGCGGTGGTGGCCGTGGTCGGCTTCGCGTTCTTCCTGGTGTGGGAGCTGACCGACAAGCATCCGGTGGTCGACCTGTCGCTGTTCAAGCGCCGCAATTTCTGGTCGGGCGCCGTGGCAACGGCCGTGGCCTATGGCCTGTTCTTCGGCAACGTGGTGCTGCTGCCGCTGTGGCTGCAGCAGTGGATGGGCTACACCGCGACGCAGGCGGGCATGATCATGGCGCCCGTCGGGCTGCTGGCGATCTTCTTCTCTCCGGTGGTGGGGCTCACGGTGGCCAAGATCGACCCGCGCCGCTATGCGACCTTCTCGTTCCTGGTGTTCGCGCTGGTGCTGTGGATGCGCTCGCACTTCAATACGCAGGCCGATTTCGTGACGATCATCATCCCGACGATCATCCAGGGCATCGCGATGGCGTTCTTCTTCATTCCGCTCGTGACCATCACGTTGTCGGGCCTCACGCCCGACCGCATTCCGGCCGCGTCGGGACTGTCGAACTTCCTGCGGATCACCGCGGGCGCGATGGGCACGTCGATCACCACCACGTTGTGGGAGAACCGCGCGGCGCTGCATCACTCGCAATTGGCGGAGACCGTGAACCAGGGTAACAACGCGGCGACCAGCGCGATGTCGGGCCTCGCGGGCAGCGGCTTCAGCAGCGAGCAGGTGCTGGGGCAGCTGAACCGCATCGTCGACCAGCAGTCGTTCATGCTGGCGACCAACGACATCTTCTATGCGTCGGCGATCCTGTTCCTGCTGCTGATCCCGCTGGTGTGGTTGGCGCGGCCGCAGCGCGGCGGTGCCGGCAGCGACGCCGCAGCCGGCGCGCACTGAGCGCGCACACCATCGCCTCATCGACCCCCAGCCTCCGCAAGGAGCCTGGGGGTTTTCTTTGTCGCTGCGACGACAGTCCCGATTCGGATGCCGCACAGATCCGTGCAGGTTGCACTGCAGCATAGGCATTTGCCCCAGTATCCAAGCGAGTGGCACGCACGAACAATCGGTCCGCGCTCAATGGTGGCGCATTGGGATGGACCGCATGACCGACTTTCTTTTTCCGAATCCGGGCGACCTCGCGAGATGAGCGACGTCATCCTCGAAACACGCGAGCTCACCAAGGAATTCAAGGGGTTCACTGCCGTCAGCAAGGTCAATCTCTCGGTGGTGCGCGGCTCGATCCATGCGCTGATCGGCCCGAACGGCGCCGGCAAGACGACCTGCTTCAACCTGCTCACCAAGTTCCTCGAGCCGACCACCGGCACGATCCTCTTCAACGGACAGGACATCACCGGCGAGCGGCCCGCGCAGATCGCGCGGCGCGGCATCATCCGCTCGTTCCAGATCTCTGCCGTGTTCCCGCACCTCACGCTGCTCGAGAACGTGCGCCTGGGCCTGCAGCGCCGGCTGGGCACTTCGTACCACTTCTGGAAGAGCGAGAAGTCGCTCAAGCCGCTCGACGCGCGCGCCCGCGAACTGCTCGCCGAAGTGGGCCTCGAGGCACTCGCCGACGAACAGACCGTGAACCTGCCGTACGGCCGCAAGCGCGCGCTCGAGATCGCGACCACGCTGGCCATGGAGCCCGAGCTGATGCTGCTCGACGAGCCCACGCAGGGCATGGGCCATGAAGACGTGCACCGCGTGGCCGAACTCATCAAGCGCGTGTCGGCCGGACGCACCATCCTGATGGTCGAACACAACATGAGCGTGGTCTCCACCATCGCCGACACCATCACCGTGCTTCAGCGCGGTGCCGTGCTGGCCGAAGGACCTTACGCCGAAGTCTCCGCGAATCCCCAGGTCATGGAGGCCTACATGGGCACCACCGACGGCCAGCTGCAAGGGGCCCACTGATGACCGCGGCACTTCAGATCAAGGGCCTGCAAGCCTGGTACGGCGAATCGCACGTGCTGCATGGCGTCGACATGGTCGTGCAGCCGGGCGAAGTCGTCACGCTGCTGGGCCGCAACGGCGCGGGCCGCACCACCACGCTGCGCGCCATCATGGGGCTCACCGGCGCGCGCAAGGGCAGCATCGAGGTCAACGGCAAGGAGACCATCGGCATGCCGACGCACCGCATCGCGCACCTCGGCATCGGCTATTGCCCGGAGGAGCGCGGCATCTTCGCGAGCCTTTCGTGTGAAGAAAACCTCTTGCTGCCGCCCGAGCTGAAAGGCGCGGGGCAGGGCATGTCGGTCGAAGAGATCTACGCCATGTTCCCCAACCTCGCCGAGCGCCGCCACAGCCAGGGCACGCGCCTGTCGGGCGGCGAGCAGCAGATGCTGGCCGTGGCGCGCATCCTGCGCACCGGCGCCAAGCTGCTGCTGCTCGACGAAATCTCCGAGGGCCTCGCGCCAGTCATCGTGCAGGCGCTGGCCCGAATGATCACCATGCTGCGCGCCAAGGGCTACACCATCGTCATGGTGGAGCAGAACTTCCGCTTCGCGGCGCCGTTGGCGGACCGCTTCTATGTGATGGAGCATGGCCGCATCGTCGAAAAATTCGGCGCGGCCGAACTTGAAGCCAAGATGCCGGTGCTCACCGAACTGCTCGGCGTCTGAACTCGAACACCCAACAAGATTTTTCAGGAGACCCAACACCATGAACAAGAAACTCGGACTCATCGCCACCGCCGTCGCCATCCTCGCCTTGAGCGCAGGCGCTGTGCAGGCGCAGGAAAAAGTGAAGATCGGTTTCGTCACCGATATGTCGAGTCTCTACGCCGACCTGGAAGGCAAGGGCGGCGCCACCGCCATCCAGATGGCCATCGACGACTTCGGCGGCAAGGTGCTGGGCCAACCCATCGAACTGCTGACGGCCGACCACCAGAACAAGGCCGACATCGCCGCTTCCAAGGCGCGCGAATGGATCGACACCGCTGGCGTGACCATGGTTTTCGGCGGCACCAACTCCGGCACCGCGCTGGCCACCGCCAAGGTGGCGGAAGAGAAAAAGCGCGTGTACTTCAACAACGGCGCCGGCAGCTCGGTGCTCACCAACGAGCAGTGCAGCCCCTACACCGTCCACTATGCCTACGACACCGTGGCGCTGGCCAAGGGCACCGGCGCGGCCGTGGTCGATCGCGGCGGCAAGAGCTGGTTCTTCCTGACGGCCGACTACGCCTTCGGCCACGCACTCGAAGCCGACACCACCAAGGTGGTGAAAGAGAAGGGCGGCACGGTGGTGGGCGCGGTGCGCCATCCGCTGAACGCATCCGACTTCTCGTCGTTCCTGCTGCAGGCGCAGAACTCCAAGGCGCAGATCCTCGGCCTGGCCAACGCCGGCGGCGACACCATCAATTCGATCAAGGCCGCCAAGGAATTCGGCATCAACAAGACCATGAAGACCGCCGGCCTGCTGGTCTTCCTGAGCGACATCCACAGCCTGGGCCTGAGGAACACCGAAGGCCTGCTGCACACCACCAGCTGGTATTGGGACCTGAACGACGACACGCGCAAGTTCGCCAACCGCTTCTTCGAGAAGACCAAGCGCATGCCCACCGACGTGCAGGCTGCCGACTACTCGGCTACCACCACCTACCTGAAGGCCGTGGCCGCCGCCAAGACGACCGACTCCGACAAGGTGATGGCGCAACTCAAGAGCATGAAGGTTGACGACTTCTACGCCAAGGGTCAGATCCGCGCCGACGGCAGCTTCATCCACGACATGTACCTGGTCGAAGTGAAGTCGCCCGCCGAATCGAAGAAGCCTTGGGACTACCTGAAGGTGCTCAAGACCCTGCCGGGCGACCAGGTCTTCACGGCCAAGGCAGAAACCAAGTGCGCCAGCTGGAAGTGATGCTCGCCCTCACGACTTTCCATTCCTTCTCCAGGAGTTCCCGACCATGAAAAAGACGTTCGTGCTTTCCGGCCTGTCCCTTGCCATGGCGCTTGCCGCGGGCGCCGTCCAGGCCCAGGACAAGGTCAAGATCGGCTTCATCACCGACATGTCGAGCCTCTACGCGGACGTGGAGGGCAAGAACGGCGCCCTCGCGATCCAGATGGCCATCGACGACTTCGGCGGCAAGGTCAACGGCATGCCCATCGAGCTGCTGCAGGCCGACCACCAGAACAAGGCCGACATCGCGGCTTCCAAGGCGCGCGAATGGATCGACACGCAGGGCCTGACGATGCTGTTCGGCGGCACCAGCTCGGGCACTGCGCTGGCCATGGCCAAGGTGGCGCAGGAGAAGAAGCGCGTGTTCGTCGTGAACGGTGCCGGCAGTTCGGCGCTCACCAATGAGCAGTGCAGCCCCTACACCGTGCACTACGCCTACGACACCGTGGCGCTGGCCAAGGGCACGGGCAGCGCCGTGATCGCACGCGGCGACAAGAGCTGGTACTTCCTGACGGCCGACTATGCCTTTGGCCAGGCACTGGAAGCCGACGCGTCCAAGGTCGTGAAGGAGAAGGGCGGCACCGTGGTGGGCAGCGTGAAGCATCCGCTCAACACCTCCGACTTCTCCTCGTTCCTGCTGCAGGCGCAGAACTCCAAGGCCCAGGTGCTGGCGCTGGCCAATGCGGGCGGCGACACCATCAACTCGATCAAGGCCGCCAAGGAATTCGGCATCACCAAGACCATGAAGATGGTCGGCTTGCTGGTGTTCGTGACCGACGTGCACAGCCTGGGCCTGAAGAACACCGAAGGCCTGCTGCTCACCACCAGCTGGGACTGGAACCTCGACGACAAGACGCGCGCCTTTGGCAAGCGCTTCTTCGAGAAGACCAAGCGCATGCCCACCGACATCCAGGCCGCCGACTATTCGGCCACCATGACCTACCTGAAGGCCGTGCAGGCCGCCAAGACGGTCGATGCCGACAAGGTGATGGAGGCGCTCAAGAAGACCCCCGTCGACGACTTCTATGCCAAGGGCAGCATCCGCGCCGACGGCCGTTTCGTGCACGACATGTACCTTGTGCAGGTCAAGTCGCCGGCCGAATCCAAGCAGCCGTGGGACTACTACAAGGTGGTCCAGAAGCTGAAGGGCGAAGAGGTCTTCACGACGAAGGCCGAGAGCAAGTGCGCCCTCTGGAAGTGATCTCCCGCGGGCGCGCAGCCGCCCGGGTTCGTTGAAACACTTATGACCATTTCCCTTCCTGCGTTGTTGAGCCAGCTCCTCCTGGGGCTGGTCAACGGCTCGTTCTACGCCATCCTGAGCCTCGGGCTGGCGGTGATCTTCGGCCTGCTCAACGTCATCAACTTCGCGCATGGCGCGTTGTTCATGCTGGGCGCCGTCCTGACATGGATGGCGATGGAGTATCTCGGCGTCAACTACTGGGTGATGCTGATCGCGGCGCCCATCGTCATCGGCATCTTCGGCGTGCTCATCGAGCGCCTGCTGCTGCGCTGGATCTACAAGCTCGACCACCTCTACGGCCTCTTGCTCACGCTGGGCCTCACGCTGCTGATCGAGGGCGTGTTCCGCTCGGTCTACGGCGTGTCGGGGCTGCCCTACGACGCGCCCGATGCGCTGTCGAGTTCCACCGACCTGGGCTTCATGGTGCTGCCGAACTATCGCGCCTGGGTGGTCGTTGCATCGCTGGTGATCTGCTTTGCGACCTGGTTCGTGATCGAGAAGACCCGCCTGGGCGCCTACCTGCGCGCCGGCACCGAGAACCCGCGGCTGGTGGAGGCCTTCGGCGTCAACGTGCCGCTGATGATCACGCTGACCTATGCCTTCGGCTGCGCGCTCGCGGCCTTCGCCGGCGTGCTCGCTGCACCGGTGATGCAGGTGTCGCCGCTGATGGGGCAGAACCTCATCATCGTGGTGTTCGCGGTGGTCGTGATCGGCGGCATGGGTTCGATCATGGGCGCCATCCTCACGGGTCTCGGGCTCGGCGTGATCGAAGGGTTCACCAAGGTTTTCTATCCCGAGGCATCGTCTACGGTTGTGTTCGTGATCATGGTCATCGTGCTGTTGATTCGCCCCGCCGGCCTGTTCGGCAAAGAAAAATAAGGCGAGTGGCATGAACACGAAAAAAATCTCCCTCATCGTCTACGCACTTCTGCTGGTCGCGCTCGTCGCGGCGCCGTTCTTCGGCGCCTACCCGGTGTTCGTGATGAAGCTCATGTGCTTCGCACTGTTCGCCGCGGCCTTCAACCTGCTGCTGGGCTTCACGGGCCTGCTGTCGTTCGGCCACGCGGCCTTCCTCGGCGGCTCCGCGTACGTGGCGGGCCATGCCATCAAGGTCTGGGGGCTCACGCCTGAACTGGGCCTGATCGCGGGCACGCTCAGCGGCGCTTTCCTCGGCTGGATCTTCGGCGTGCTGGCCATTCGCCGCCAGGGCATCTACTTCGCGATGATCACGCTGGCGCTCGCGCAGATGATGTTCTTCGTCGCGCTGCAGGCCAAGTTCACCGGCGGCGAAGACGGCCTGCAGGGCGTGCCGCGCGGCAAGCTGTTCGGCCTGGTCGACCTGTCCAACGACCTCACGATGTACTACGTGGCACTGGTCATCGTGGTCGCGGCCTTCCTGCTGATCGTGCGCACCATCCACTCGCCCTTCGGGCAGGTGCTCAAGGGCATCAAGGAGAACGAGCCGCGCGCGCTGTCGCTGGGCTACGACGTGAGCCGCTTCAAGCTGCTGGCTTTCGTGCTCTCGGCGGCGCTGTCGGGACTGGCCGGTTCGCTCAAGACGCTGGTGCTGGGCTTCGCCACGCTGTCGGACGTGCACTGGACCGCTTCGGGCCAGGTCATCCTGATGACGCTGGTGGGCGGCCTGGGCACGCTCTCGGGTCCGCTGGTGGGCTCGGCCGTGGTGGTGCTGCTCGAGAACAAGATCGGCGAACTCGGCAACCTGCTTGCGCGCATCACGACGGTGGACTGGTTCAACACGCTGGGCGAGTCGGTGACCATGGTCACGGGCCTGATCTTCGTGATCTGCGTGCTGGCCTTCCGCAAGGGGATCATGGGCGAGATCATCGCGTTCATCGACAGGCGGCGGGCGAAGTAATGCGCGGCCAACAAAAAAGGGAGCCTGGGCTCCCTTTGTGTTTGCGGATCAGCAATCGGTAATCAGCAGTTGCCTTTTTTCGCCTGGCCGGGCGGGCAGAAATCGCGATCGCGGTCATGGCCGTGCCGATGGCCGCCGTCGTGGTGGCGGTGGTCGTCTTCCCATTCGCGCTCGCGGCGTGCTTCACGGCGGGCTTCTTGCCGGCGCCAGTCGCCTTCGGTCCAGCGCCAGCCGCCGCGGTCTTCGACCCAGCGGCCTGGGGCATAGGCGTATCCCGCGCGCTCGGGCTGCCAGCCGCCCGGGCGCCATCCGTAGGCGCGGCCGTCCCAGGCCCAGCGGCCCGGTACCCAGACGAAGCCGCCGCGTGGTGGGGGCAGAGGCTCGTAGCGCGGCGGCGGCGGTGCCGTCATCACCAGTCCGGGCACGTTGATGTTGACCGAGACTTGCGCGTTGGCGGCAATGGGGCTTGCAAGGATGGAAAGGGCGCCGGCCGCGGCCAGCACTGCGATTCGAATCTTCATGGATGATCCTCCGTTTTAAATGAGTGGGGCACGATTCCCAACGCAGGCGGCAAGGAATCGGTTGTCAGGCCTTGTGCGCGGCTACAACAGTTACAGCTTCAGCGGTGCGGCGTAGCCCGTCATTTCCAGATAGCCGCGGCCCACGCGGTGGCCTTGGACATCGAGCAGTTCGCTCACGCCTTCCCAGTACACGCCGCCGGTCGAACCGCGGCTGTCGAGTTCCTGGTCGTCGAGCAAGGCGCGCACTTCGAAGTTGCCGGCGGGCGTTTGCACGCGCCATTGCGTCGGGTACTTCGCCTGCGTGCGCGGACTGTCCCAGGTCTTGAGGGCTTCGAAGCGCACTTCGTCGTTCCTGAAGGCTCGTGCCGCGCCATCGCGCTGGCGGAACGAGCCGCCGGTCCACAGCGCGCTGCCGTCGCTGCGCCGCAGGCGGAAGGCGGTGAGGGCGCTGCCGTCGTCGAGGTTCATGCCGATCCAGTCCCAGCCCACGGCCTCGGGGTGCATCAGCGCTTCGCTCCATTCGTGGTCGAGCCACGCGGCGCCGGCGACATCGAAGGCTTGTCCCTTGAGCGTGAGCCTGCCCTGGGCCTTGAGTTGCGGCTCGCTGTAGTAGTAGCTCGCCTGCGATTCCTCGGGGCCCTTGCGCGAGAGGCCGGCGTTGCCTTGCAGAAGCACCGGCTGCGTCGGCGTGAAGCGCAGCTCGAGCGTGAATTCGCCGGCCGGAATGCGCGCAACGTAGAGCCCGTTCTCCCGCACCAGCGACCAGTCGCGGATGCGCACGTCGGTGTCGTTGGTGCCGGCTTCGGCCACGCCAAAGCCCGCGCGTGCGATGCGCTGGTCGTGCAGCAGCACGCGGCCTTCGAGGTCGGTGACGGCCGCGTGCGCGAACACGAGATGCTTCGCGGCGAAGGCCGAGCGCATGCCCTGCGTGGCGTCGACGCGCGAGCGGAAGAAGGTCACCTGGAAGCCGAACTCTCGTCCGCCCGGAGTCTTCGCGTGGCCGGTGACGTACCACCATTCGGTGTGCAGGTCGGGGTGGCTGCCGAAGTCGCGCGGGAACTCCATCCGGCGCTCGGGCAGTGCCCACGCCGTCAGCGGCCCGGCCGCGAGCGCCGCCAGCAGCAGGCCGCGCCGCGAGAGGCCGAACAGCGGCGAAGGAGGAGGCCTCATGCCGCCACCAGCGCATCGATGCGCCGCTGCGCCGGCGCGATGTCGCCGAAGGCATTCCGCACCCAGCTCGCATCGTGGTAGCTCGGCAGATAGCGCTCGCCCGCATCGCACAGCAGCGAAAGAATGGAGCCCTGCTGTCCCGCCGCGCGCATTTCGTGCGCCACGGCCAGCATGCCGATGAAGTTGGTGCCCGTCGACGGCCCGACCTTGCGGCCCAGCAGTGCCGACAGTGCATGCATCGCCGCCACCGAGTCGAGGTTCGGCACTTCGATCATCCGGTCGACCAGCGTGCGGATGAAGCTGGGCTCCACGCGCGGCCGGCCGATGCCTTCGATGCGTGAGCCCGCGTCCGTCAGCGAGGTATCGCCCGTGCGGTGGTAGGCCGAGAACACGGAGCCCTCGGGGTCGGGCACGCACACCTGCGTGTCGTGGCAGCGATAGCGCAGGTAGCGCCCGATGGTCGCGCTGGTGCCGCCAGTACCCGCGCCCACCACGATCCACTTCGGCACCGGATGCCGCTCGCGCGCCATCTGCTGGAACATGCTCTCTGCGATGTTGTTGTTGCCGCGCCAGTCGGTCGCGCGCTCGGCATACGTGAACTGGTCCATGTAGTGGCCGCCGCTGCGCTCGGCCAGCGCGCGCGCCTCTTCGTACACCTGGGCGGCATGGTCCACGAAGTGGCAGCTCGCGCCGTAGAAGGCGATCTGCGCGACCTTCTCGGGCGAGGTGGTACGCGGCATCACGGCGATGAAGGGCAGGCCCAGCAGCCGCGCGAAGTAGGCCTCGCTCACGGCCGTGGAGCCACTCGAGGCCTCGACGATGGTGGTGCCCTCGCGCACCCAGCCGTTGCACAGCGCGTAGAGAAAGAGCGAACGCGCGAGCCGGTGCTTGAGGCTGCCGGTCGGGTGCGTCGATTCGTCCTTCAGGTAGAGGTCGATGCCGTGCGCCGCGAGCGAGGGCAGGGGCAGCGGGATCAGGTGCGTGTCGGCGCTGCGCTGGTAGTCGGCCTCGATGCGGCGAATGGCGCTGTCGAGCCAGGCGTTGCAGGACGAAGAAGAAAGTATTTGCTGCATATCGGCCTCAGTCTACAAGTCATGGTTTGTAACCCGGCGCGGCCGTAAATCGGGATACTGTGCGCTGCCGCTCACAAGGCAGAGGAGACGGAGACACATGAAAAAAACGAACCTGGGCGCCGTTGCGCTCGCGGCCCTCGCATTGTCCGGCTGCGCCAGCAGCCCTTCCGGCAACGGCCTGCCGACGCGGCCCTCCTCGTCGTTCGCAGTGCCGGGGCTCGAGAAGCCCGCCGAGGTGCTGATCGACCGCTGGGGCGTGCCGCATCTCTATGCGGGCACGCTCTACGACGCCTTCGTGGCGCAGGGCTACATCGCCGCGCGCGACAGGCTCTGGCAGATGGACCTGTGGCGCAAACGCGGCCTCGGCGAAATGGCCAGGGACTTCGGCCCGGCCTGGGTCGAGAGCGATCGCGCCGCGCGCGCCGTGCTCTACCGCGGCGACATGTACCGCGAATGGCTCGCCTACGGCTCCGACGCCAAGCGCGTGGCTGAAGCCTTCACCGCGGGTGTCAACGCCTACGTGGCACAGGTGCGCGCACAGCCCGCACTGCTGCCCGCAGAATTCGCGCTGCTCGGCTACCAGCCCGCGACATGGTCGCCCGAGGACGTGGTGCGCATCCGCCACCACGGCCTCACGCTCAACTTCACTTCCGAGATCGAACGCGCCCGCGCGTTCTGCGGGGGCGCTGCCGGCGTCAAGGCCGACTGGCTGCGCCGCGAGCTCGATCCGCCCGTCACGCCGCGCGTGCCGCCGGGGCTCGACCCGTGCGGCATTCCGGCCACCGAATTGCGCGCGGCCTACCTGCGCGCCACCGAGCCGCCGCAGTTCACCAAGGCCAATACGCGGTTGGGCGTGAACGCGGGCGCGACTGTCGTGCCCGTGTCCCTGCTGCCCGGCAGCGCGGAAGCCACGGCGCAGCTGGGAGAAGAGCAGCAGCAAGCGTCGCAGGGCGACCCGACTGGCGCCTACGGCAGCAACAACTGGGTGATCTCGCCGAAGCTCACCGCCACCGGCCGGCCCATCCTGGCCAACGACCCGCACCGCTCGCACGGCGCGCCGAGCCTGCGCTACATGACGCACCTGAGCGCGCCTGGCATGGACGCCATCGGCGCAGGCGAGCCTTTCCTGCCGGGCCTGTCGATCGGCCACAACGGCACCATCGCCTTCGGCCTCACGCGCTTCTACATGGACCAGGAAGACCTGTACGTGTACCAGCTCAACCCGAGCGACCCCGGCGAGTACCGCTACCAGGGCCGCTGGGAGCCGATGACGCGCGTCACGGAGCGCATCGAGGTGAAGGGCGAGAGCGCGCCGCGCGAGGTGGTCAACACCTTCACCCGCCACGGCCCCGTGCTGCTGGCCGAGCCCGGCAAGCAGCGCGCGTATGCGTTGCGCGCCGCGTGGCTGGAGCCTGGCATGGCGCCGTATTTCGGTTCGATGGACTACATGCGCGCGCGCAACTGGGACCAGTTTCGCGCGGCCATGAACCGCTGGGGCGCGCCAGGCGAAAACCAGGTCTACGCCGACACCAGCGGCAACGTCGGCTGGATTCCCGGCGGCCTCACGCCCATCCGGCCCAACTGGGACGGCCTGATGCCGGTGCCCGGCGACGGGCGCTACGAGTGGGCGGGCTTTCGCAACGGCGACGAGTTGCCTTCGGAGTTCAACCCCGCGCGCGGCTATGTCGTGACGGCCAACGAGAACAACATTCCGCCCGACCACCCCGCCGCGAAGAAGGGCGTCGGCTACGAGTGGAGCGACGCGGCCCGCGCACGCCGCCTCGAGGCGCTGTTCGCGGCCAGGGTGGCGGCGGGCTCGCGCTTTACCGTCGAGGACTCGCAGCGCATGCAGAACGACATCGTCGCCACGCCCGCGCAGCGGCTGCTCAAGCTGCTGGCCGGCTTGCGCAGCGACGATCCGCAGACCGCTTCGGCGCTGCGCATGCTCCAGGGCTGGGACGGCGCCATGGACCGCGACAGCGCCGCCGCCGCGCTGTACGAAGTCTGGAGCAGCAAGCCCTTGCGCGCGGCCGTGCTCAAAGCCGGCGCGGGCGATGCGGGCGCCGCGCTGGCCGGGCCCGGCGACAACACGCGCATGGTGCTGCTGCTCGAGAACCCGTCCGGCTGGGTCACGAACGAGCAACGCGACGCGCTGTTGCTCGAGGCCCTGCCGCTCGCCATGCAGGAACTCAGCGCCAGGCTCGGCCCCGATGCCGCTGCATGGAAGTGGGGCACGCTGCATCGCGCCGAGTTCCGCCATCCGCTGGGTGGCGTGGTCGATGCGGCCACGCGCAAGAAGCTCGACGTGGGTGACTGGCCCATGTCCGGCTCGGCCTTCACGCCGATGGCCGCCACCTATCGGCCAAGCGACTACAAGTTGACTGCGGGCGCCTCGTTCCGCATGGTGCTCGACGTGGGCAACTGGGACGCGTCGCGTGTCATCAACACGCCGGGCCAGTCGGGCAACCCCGACAGCCCCAACTACCGCGACCTGGCGCCACTGTGGTTGGAGGGCAAGTACGTGCCGCTGGTCTATACACGCGCCGCGGTCGAGAAGGAAACCGTGGAGCGCATCCAGCTGACGCCAGACCGCTGAGGCCGGGACGGCAGGCGAAGCACCTGCCTACCAGTCTTCCTTCACCGCCAACACCACATCCCTGCCGGCCGCCGCCCGCCCTGCCAGCCAGGCGGTGACGGTGCCCGCCACCACCACCGCGCCGCACAGCGCCAGCAGCCGCAGCCACGGCACCAGCAGGTCCATGCTCCAGTGGAAGCTCTGCGGGTTCACCACCTTCACCAACACCACCGACACGGCCAGCCCGAGCAGCAGCCCCGCGACCGCGCCGATGGCCGTCCACGCGGCGCCTTCGCCCGCCACTACCGCCAGCACCTGCCGCCGTGTGAAGCCCAGGTGTGCGAGCAGGCCGAACTCCTTGCGCCGTGCCAGCACCTGCGCGCTGAAGCTCGCGGCGATGCCGAACAGGCCGATGGCGATGGCCACCGCCTGCAGCCAGTAGGTCACGGCAAAGCTGCGGTCGAAGATGCGCAGCGAGGTCGTGCGGATCTGGCCGACCGAGGCGATCTCGACGGACTCCGCGGAGCCGCCTTCCTGGCGCGCCGCCAGTGCGCGCACCTGTGCCTGCACCGCGCCCTCCGGCGCACCGGGCGCGAGCCACAGCGCCACGTCGCTCACGTTGCGTTCGCCGGTGATGCGTTCGAAATCGCGCGCGTCCATCGTGACCGCGCCGAACTGCCGCGCATAGTCGCGCCACACGCCCGCCACGAAGAACACCTGCGGCTTCTTCGTGCCGGCTGCCACGCCCATTGCGGCCGACAGCGGCGCGAACGCGGTGCCCGGCTTCGCGCCGTACAGCTCGACCATCGGCTCGCTCACGTAGATGCCGACCTGCCCCTCGGGCACCGGCAGCGCGGCGCCCACCAGCGGCAGCGACTGCGTGGCGCCGCCTTCGAGGCTGCGCGCGATCAGCGTGACCGCGGGCCGGGTCGCGTCGAGCTGCAGTGTCTTCGTGCGCAGCGTGCCCGTGCGCGCCACGCCGGGCAACTGCGCCAGCGCCTGCACGAAGGCGGGCGGGAAGGTCGCGGTGTCGGTGCTGCTGCTGTTGCCGGCGTTGCTGCCGCGCCCACCCGCAGTGGCGCGCAGGTACAGGTCGGCCGGCAGGACCACGTCGAGCCAGTGCGTGACCGAATCGCGAAAGCTGGCGACCATCACCGTGAGCGCGACCGCGAGGCTCAGGCTCGCGACCACGCCGCTCACTGCCACGGCCGCCGTGCCCCGCATGCGGCGCGCGCGCTCGATGGCCAGCATCGGCAGCACGCGTTGCGCGAACGCGGGCGCGATGCGGTCGTACAGCAGCGCGATGAGCCAGGGCAGGGCGGTGATGCCGCCCACCAGCAGGCAGGCCACCGACAAATACGCGGCCACCGGAATGCCGCCGATGGCCGGCACGTTGGCCAGCACCGCGCCGAGCGCGATCAGCCCCAGCGCCAGCCAGTGGCTGTTGCCCTGGGTAGGCGCCGCGCCCAGCCCCTTGAGTGTTTGCGCTTCGGGCAGCGCCTGCGCCGCGCGCGCGGGCCACCAGCCGCCCACCAATGCGGCCACCACGCCGAGCCCGCCGTAGAGCGCTGCCGCGCCGCTGCTCCAATGCAGCTTGGGCGCGACGCCTTCGAAATACCCGCCGCCCAGGTCGCCGCCGAGCACCCGCAGCGCAAAGGCCGCGAGCGCGGTGCCGAGCACGAGCCCGGCCGTGCTGCCGATCAGACCCAGCACCAGCGATTCGGTCAGCACCAGCCGCAGCCGTTCGCGCGGCATCAGGCCCAGCACGCCGAGCAGCGCGAACTGCTGCGCGCGCTTGGCCACGCTGAGCGCCAGCACCGAGAACACCAGGAACGCGCCCGTGAAGAGCGCCACCAGCGCCAGTACCGTCAGGTTGACGCGGTAGGCGCGCGACAGGTTGCTCACGCGCTCGGCCGCATCGCCGGGCTCGGCGAACTGCACGCCTGCGGGCCAGCCCGGCGACTGCTGCAGCGAGGCCATGAAGGCGGCCCTGTCGGTACCGGGTGCCAGCCGAAGGTCGATGCGGCTGAGCCGGCCGACCTGGCCGAACAGCTCCTGCGCGGCCGCGATGTCCATCACCGCGAGCGCCGAGCCGCTGGCGGCGACGTGGCCGGACACGTCGAGCCGCTGCCAGGCATCGCCGCTGCGCAGCTGCATCGTCTCCACGACGCCACCGCCGGGCGCTTGCGCGGGCAGGCCCAGAGCAGTGCGCGCCGCGGTGTTGAGAAACACATGGCCCGGTGCGAACAGCGCAAAGCGATCGGCACCGGCTGCGGCCTGTGGCATCAGCGCCGGAGCGATGGCAGGCAGCACCAGCGCATCGACGCCGATCACGCGCATCGGCACCTGGCGTTCGCCCGCCAGCGCCAGGCCCTGGAACTCGACCACGGGGCTCGCCAGCGTCACCTGCGGATGACGGGCCAGCCGCGCGAACACGGCCTCGTCGAAGCCGCCCTGCACGGCGCGCACTTCCAGGTCGGGCTGGCCGTTGACCGAGCGCACCGCGCTCGCGAACTCGTCGAGCGCCGACGCATTGATCAGCTGCACCGAGAAGGCCAGCGCCACACCCAGCATCACCGCCAGCACGGCCGCCGCATTGCGCCAGGGGTGATGGCGGAGTTCCTGCCAGGAGAAGGTGGTGAGCAATGCGCGCATGGGCCGATTGTCGCGATGTGCACGGATCGAAGCTGCTGGTGCGCGAGACTGAGCCGGTGGCCGCGCCGCGGGAGTGACGGCGGCGTTGATGAAGAGCCGGCCGCTCAGAGCCGGTCCGACATCGCATGCAGATACGCACGCACCACCGCGCTGGCGCTGAGCCCGATGGCCCGGTCGTAGGCCTGCCGTGCCGCCGCCCGTGCACCGCCGGCCGCGAGCAGATGGGCGCGCGCCGCCCAGAAGGGCTGGTAGTTCGTCACCTCATTGGCCGCAATGGCATCGAGCGCCCGCAGGCCGGTTTCAGGTCCGCGCGCATTGGCGAGCGCGCAGGCGCGGCTGACCTGTGCTCCGACGCTCGGCCGCAGCGCCAGCAAGCCCTCGTACAGGGCCACCAGTGTTTCGGGCGGCACCGGTGCGCCGGCGCGGCGCTCGCAGTGTGCCGACTGGATCGCCGCCTCCAGCTGGTAGGCGCCGAGCGACTGCATAGCGCAGGCCCGCCGCAGATGGTGTTCAGCTTGCGCGAGCAGTTCATGGTCCCAGCGCGTGATGTCCTGCTGATCGAGCGGCACATAAGCGCCGGCATCGCTGCGGCGCGCGGCCGTGCGGGCCTCGCAGAACAGCATCAGCGCGAGCAGGCCGAGCGGCTCGGGTTCGTTCGGCATCAGGCCACAGAGGATGCGGCAGAGATCGATGGCCTCGGCCGTGAGGCCGCGGGGCAGGGCGTCGGCGCCGTCCACGTCGTCCCAGCCGGTGCCGTAGGCGGCGTAGATGCCGTCGAGCACGTCCTGCAGCCGCTGCGGCAGGTCGCGCGCTCGCGGATATTCGAAGGGAATGCCGGCCGCGCGGATGCGGGCCTTGGCGCGCACCAGCCGCTGGCCCAGCGTGGCCGGCGCGGTGAGGAAGGCGCCGGCCATGCGCGCGGCGTCGAGCCCGAGCACGGTCTGCAGCATGAGCGGTGCGCGCGCGGCCGCGTCGATGGCCGGATGCGCACACACGAAAAGCAGGCGCAGCCGCTCGTCGGGCACGGCCGCGCCGTCGGTGGTGCCTTCGTCGACCTCGCCGGCCAGCAACATCAGGCTTTGCGTGGCCGCGTCCTGTACGCGGGTGTGGCGCCAGGCGTCGAGCTTGCGGTGCCGCGCCACGCTCAGCAGCCATGCGTCGGGCTGTGCGGGAATGCCATCGGCCGGCCAGCGCTCGAGTGCTCGCGCGAAGGCGTCGGCCAATGCGTCTTCGGATGCGGCGATGTCGTGCGTGCGCGCCGACAGGATGGCCAGCAGCCGGCCATACGAATCGCGCGCCGCACGCTCGGCGGCCTGGCGAGCTGCCGGATTGCTCACCCGAGAACCTCCGCGCTCCGCGCTGCGGTATTCGCCTTGAGAGCGGCCCGGCGGCTCATGCCGTTGCTACGGCCGTGGCCGTGAAGACGGGCCGGACCTCCACTCCACCGCTGGTGGCGCAGGGGGCACGCGCCGCCCACTCGAGTGCCACGTCGAGGTTGGGCACGTCGACCACGAAGTAGCCGCCGAGCTGCTCCTTGGTGTCGGCGAAGGGGCCGTCCTGCACCTGGCGCTTGTCGCCGCGCACGCGCAGCGTGGTGCCGGTCATGGGCGGGAAAAGGCCGTGGCCGCCGAGCGAAATGCCGGCCTGGCGCACGGCGTCGGCGTACGCGACCCAGCTGGCCCGGTAGGCCTGCGAGGACGCATCTTCGCGTTGTTCGAATTCGGCCGCGGGCTGATAGAACATCAACATGTACTGCATGGTGTCTCTCCGTCATGGAAAAGGCTGTCGAGCAGGATCGCTCACCACAATGACGGCCCGCCGGCGGTCATTTCGACACGCAGGGCGTGCCGAGCAGAAGATTTTTTACGCGATTGCCGTCGGGTGCAATGCCCGCCCCGAAGGCGCGAACATCGCCTCCATCTCGCTGCGCAGCTTGTAGGCTGCGGTCGTCCTGTCGATCGCCACGTCGGCCCAGCTCAGGCTCTGGCCCTTCTTCACCGGGCGCACCAGCTTGACGTTGTGCGCCAGCCCGAGCGGCAGGCCGCCCAGGCGCAGAGAGCGCTCGGCCGGCAGCAGCTTGCCCCACACCGTGTAGCCGCCTTCGCCGTCGAGCATTTCGCCTGCCGGCAGGTCGCGCTTGGCGGTGGCGACCACGTCGGCGTTCCAGCAGGTGGCGACACCGGTGGGCTCGCCGCGCAGCGCTACGCTGGCCACCGACATGCCGACTTCGAGGCCGATCAGATGCCAGCGCTTGTAGAGCGTGAAGTAGCGCCCGCTGGGGTCGGTGTGGGCGTTGTATTCCTCGAAGCAGTTCCGGATGTAGTCGGTCTCGGCCTCGACCGTGACCCACACGCCCATGCGGATGTCGTACGGGATCTTCCGCCCGTCGGCCTCCAGCGAGGACACCACCTCGACCATGCCCTTGCGCTCCAGCACGCCGCCCTCGCTCTTCGGCCGCGTGACGAAGGGAATGTCCTCCACGCTCGCGGGCGGGTAGAGCAGGCCGTCCGACGGCACGGTGAGGCCGGTGGCGTTGGCGACCGCCGAGCTTTCGATGGAAGGCTTGGAGCCGTCGAGAAAGCTGTTGAACATCTTCGGGTTGAGACCGCCGCGCCTGGCCTGCTCGGGCGTGAGGCCGTAGTTGTCCCACACCGTCTCGGGAGTCGATTCGGTGAAGTGCGGCAGCCACTTGTGGCCGCGCCCGGCCGCCACCACCGGAAAGCCGCAGGTGCGCGCCCAGTCGACCAGGTCGCAGATCAGCGCGGGCTGGTCGCCGAAGGCGAGCGAATACACCACGCCGGCCTGCTGTGCCCGGCGGGCGAGCAGCGGGCCGCAGAAGGCATCGGCCTCGACCGTCACGTTCACCACGTGCTTGCCGTGCGCGAATGCATCCAGGCAGTGGTCGACCGCGGCGATCGGGTTGCCCGTGCACTCGACCACGATGTCGATCGATGGCTCGCGCGTCACGGCCTGCCAGTCGTCGGTGATCCAGGTGGTGCCTTGCTTCAGCGCTTCCTGCACCGAAGCCGCGGCGGCGCGCCCCGCCTTCCAGCCCACGCGTTCGAGGTTGACACGGGCCGCGTCGGGCGAGAGGTCGGCAATGGCGACCAGTTGCACGCCGGGCGTGCGCGGAATCTGCGCGAGGTACATCGCGCCGAACTTGCCGGCGCCGATCAGGCCGATGCGGACGGGGCGGCCTTCGGCGGCGCGCTGCTGCAGGCGGGCGTGCAGACTCATGTCGTTCAGGCCTCCACGGTGTCGAGCGCGTCGAGCGAGGTGCGCGATGCGCTCTCTGGCAGGCCGTTCTTCCACGGCACCTCGACGGGGTAGGGCTTCAGCAGGCAGTCGTCGGGCAGCATCTCGATGGGCGTGAAGTTTCGGTGCGCGATGTACTCGGGCCGCTTGTGGCGCCGGATGTGGTTGCTGACGGCGCACAGGCTCAGGTACACCGCCACGCGGTTGAAGGGCGAGAGGTTGCTGCCCGATGCATGTACGAGGCAGCTGTGAAAGAGGATCATTGAGCCGGCCGGGCCCTTGGGCGAGACGATGCCGCCGTGCTTGCCGCCCGCGCGATCCACCAGCTGGCGGATCAGGTCGTTGTCCACGGTCCACAGCGGGTAGCTGGTGGTCGTGAGGTCATGCTTCGCATCGACCACGCCCTTGCGGTGGCTGCCCGGAATGAACATCAGCGGGCCGTTGTGCTCGGTCACCTCGTCGAGAAAGATCGCGACGTTCATCGCGCGTTCGGTGGGCATCAGGTCATCGTTGAGCCAGGTGCCGTAGTCCTGGTGCCACTGCCACACGTCGCCCTCGAAGGCCATCTTGCCGTTGATCTTGAACTGGTGCATGTAGACCTCTTCGTCGAAGAGGTCGGTCACCGGGCCGACCATGCGCGGATGGCGCGCCAGGCGGGCGAAGGGCTCGCTGACGAGGTGCGCGGCAAAGTTCGTGCGCACGGCGTCGGAGCCTTTCTCGCGCACGTTGAAGGCCTCGCGCCTGCTGTAGAGATCGGGCACCGCGTCGGTCAGCACCCTGGTTTCTTCAGCCGAGAAATGGCCGGGGAAGAACAGATAGCCGTCGCGCTCGAACTGCGCGCGTTGCTCGGGGGGCAGCTTCATGCCTTGTCTCCTTTTTTCTGCGTGGTGGTGGATGCGGTGCGCGCCAGTTGCTGCGCGAGCCGTTCGCTCAATGCCTGGCTGGCCCGAGAGACGTGTTCTTCGCTCAGGCGTGCGGCGCGGTCCGCGTTGCCGGCGGCAATGGCCGCGGCGATCGCCTCGTGCTCGTCCCACAGCGATTCGCGCTGCGGCTCCGCCTGCAGCACCGCGCCCATCGCGCGGCGCAGGTGACGCCAATGCGGGTCGGCGCTCTGGCCGATCAGCGGGTTGCCCGAGGCCTCGTAGATGGCCTGGTGAAAGGCCACGTCCGCATCGATCATGGCTTCGACGTTGCGCCCGCGCGCGGCACGCCGGCCGCGTTCGATGAGCTTCGGGTCGATGCGAAAACGCTGGCGCGCCGCGAGCCGTGCGGCCAGCACGTCGAGCGCGCCACGCACCTGGTAGACCTGGCGCATCGCCTCGGCTTCCAGCGGCGCCACCAGCACGCCGCGGCCGGGCGCGTCGAGCACGAAGCCGTCTTTCTTGAGCAGCCGCAGCGCCTGGAGCACGGGCTGGCGAGACACCGAGAGGCGCTGAGCGATGTCTTCCTGCGTGATGCGTTCGCCCGGCGCGAGCGTGCCGCTGCTGATGGCGCCGAGCAGGGCGCGGTAGACCTGGTCGACGAGATCGGGGGCGACTTCGATGCTGAGGAGCTGGGCGGGCATGTCGGCTTTCTTTGAACTCTGTATACAGAGTACAGAAATTGCGCGAGCATGCATCCCGGGTTTTTACCCATCGGGGCTGCAAAAAAACGTGAGCCCCCGCTAAGCTCGGCCCATGCAACTACCTACCTATGACGACGTCATTGCCGCGGCCGCGCGGCTCGAAGGCCATGCCCACCGCACGCCGGTGCTGCGCTCGGCCACCGCCAACGAACGCTGGGGCGCCGAGTTCTTCTTCAAGTGCGAGAACTTCCAGCGCATGGGCGCATTCAAGTTCCGCGGCGCGTTCAACGCGCTGTCGAAGTTCGATGCCGCGCAGCGCAAGGGCGGCGTGATCGCGTTCTCGTCGGGCAACCATGCGCAGGCCATCGCGCTGTCGGCGCGCCTGCTGTCGATGCCGGCGGTGATCGTCATGCCCAAGGACGCGCCCGCCGCCAAGGTCGCTGCCACCAAGGGCTACGGCGCGGAAGTGGTGATGTACGACCGCTTCACCGAAGACCGCGAGGCGCTGACGAAGCGGCTCGCGCAGGAGCGCGGCATGACGATGATCCCGCCCTACGACCATCCCGACGTGCTTGCGGGGCAGGGCACGGCGGCGAAGGAACTGATCGAGGAAACCGGCCCGCTCGACCACCTGTTCGTGTGCCTGGGCGGCGGCGGGTTGCTGTCGGGTTCGGCGCTGTCGGCGCGCGCGCTGGCGCCGAACTGCAGGGTCTATGGCGTCGAGCCCGAGGCGGGCAACGACGGCCAGCAGTCGTTCCGTGCGGGGAAGATCGTGCACATCGAAACGCCGAAGACCATAGCCGACGGTGCACAGACGCAGCACCTGGGCGAGTACACCTTCGGCATCATCCGCCGTGACGTGGACGACATCTTCACCGTCACCGACGAGCAGCTCGTCGACGCGATGCGCTTCTTCGCCGAGCGCATGAAGATGGTGGTGGAGCCGACCGGCTGCCTTGCCTTTGCAGGCGCCATTGCGGCCGGCAAGGCCGTCGCCGGACAGCGCGTCGGCATCGTGATCAGCGGCGGCAACGTCGACCTGTCGCGCTACGCCGCGCTGATCGCGCCGCAGTAGTTCAGGCGCGTATTCCGCCGGCCGTCAGGTGCAGGAGGCGGTCGGCCCGGGCCGCCGCGCTCTCGGAGTGCGTCACCAGCACCAGCGACGCACCGTGCTCGCGGGTCTGGCTGATCAGCAGTTCCATCACCTTTGCAGCGGTGGACGGATCGAGGTTGCCCGTGGGCTCGTCGGCCAGCAGCAGGGCGGGGCGGTGCACCAGCGCGCGCGCAATCGCCACGCGCTGCAACTGGCCGCCCGACAGCGTCTGCGGCAGCCGAGCGCCCATGCCGGGCAGGCCCACCGATTCGAGCATGTGCGCGACGCGGGCGTCGTCCTTCTGCTGTGCGCCGAGCAGCATCAGCGGCAGCGACACGTTCTGCGCCACGTCGAGGTGCGGCAGCACGTGGAAGGCCTGGAACACGAAGCCGACGTGCCGCCGCCGCCAGAGCGCGCAGGCCTCGCCGTCGAGCGCGCCGATGTCGGTGCCTTCGTGCGTGACCGTGCCCTGGTCCCAGCTGTCGAGGCCGGCCATGCAGTTGAGCAGCGTCGACTTGCCGACGCCCGATTCGCCTACGACGGCGACGAACTCGCCGGGCCGGACCTCCAGCGTCACGTTCTCGAAGACAGGCGCATCGCCGTAGTGCTTGCCGAGGTTGGAAATGCGCAGCGTCATCCGGGGCTTGTGGTCTTGGCGATCAGTTGAACGGCGGCCTGCACCGCGTCGGGCGCGTCGCAGGCGATCACGGTGCGCTGCGGCATGCTGCGCAGCCAGGTGATCTGCCGCTTGGCAAGCTGGCGCGTGGCGGCGATGCCGCGTTCGCGCAACTCGGCCATGGCCTTGGCGGAGGGCGCCGCGTTGTCGCAGGCATCGAGCGTTTCCCACGCCTGCCGGTAGCCGACGCAGCGCATCGAGGGCAACTCGGTCGACAGGTCGCCGCGCGCGCGCAACGAGCGCACTTCGTCGAGGAAGCCGGCCGCAAGCATCGCGTCGAAGCGCTCGGCGATGCGCGTGTGCAGCCAGGCGCGGTCGGCCGGTTCGAGCGAGAACAGCACGCCGCCTTCGACAGCCTTGGCGGTCTTGTTGTCGCTCGCATGAAAGCTCGACAGCGGCTGGCCGCTGCTCTCCCACACTTCGAGCGCGCGCTGGATGCGCTGGCTGTCCTGCGGCGCGAGCCGCGCGGCCGTGACCGGGTCGACCTGCGCGAGCCGCGCGTGCATGGCCGGCCAGCCGAGCGTGGCGGCTTCCGCATCGATGCGCGCGCGCACTGCGGCATCGGCCGTGGGCATGGCGTCGATGCCGTCGAACAGCGCCTTGAAATAAAGCATCGTGCCGCCCACCAGCAGCGGCAGCGCGCCGCGCGCGCGGATCTCGCCGATGAGCCGAGTGGCGTCGGCCACGAACGCGGCGGCGCTGTAGCTCTCGCGCGGATCGAGGATGTCGATCAGGTGATGCGGCACGGCGGCCTGTTCGGCGGGCGTGGGCTTGGCGGTGCCGATGTTCATGCCGCGGTAGACGAGTGCCGAATCCACCGAGACGATTTCCACCGGCTGGATGCGCGCGAGCGCCAGCGCGGCGGCCGTCTTGCCCGAAGCGGTGGGGCCGGCGAGTGCGACGTAGCGCGGCGGACCCGGGGGTGCCGCGGTGGGCGTGGCCGGGGGAGCGGCCTCGGCGGCCGGTACGGAGCGGGGAAACATGATGCGCCGAGGGTAGCAAATGGCGCGCGCCGGTCAGCGCGTGCGCGGCGGATGCCCCCGGGCGGCTCAAGTCGCTTCGCGCATCCGCCGGATGTCGCGCAGCGGCGGCGCGCCGAACAGGCGCGCGTACTCGCGGCTGAACTGCGAGGCGCTCTCGTAGCCCACGCGCACGCCTGCGGTGCCGGCGTCGATGCCCTGGTTCAGCATCAGCTGTCGCGCTTCCTGCAGGCGCAGCTGCTTCAGGTACTGCATCGGGCTCATGCCCGCCATGGCCCGGAAGTGCTGGCGGAAGGTCGAGGGGCTCATGTTCGCGGATGCGGCCAGCGCGTCGGCCAGCACGGGCCGCGTGAAATTCATCTTGAGCCAGGCCATGCTCTGGGCCACCTGCTGACTCGGCGAGCCGATCGCCACCAGGCGCTGCAGCTGCGGGCCGTGGCGCCCCGCCAGCAACCGCACGAGGATCTCCTGCTGCAACAGCGGCGCGAGCTGCGGCATCAGCCGGGGCTCGGCGAGCAGCTGGACGAGCCGCGTGACCGCGCCGAGCAGCGTCGGGTCGAGTTCGCCGAGAGACATGGCGCGCTGGGTGCCGTCCCTGGCCGGCGGGGGCAAGGCCATCTCGGCGGCAGCCTGCACGACGGCGCGCGGGTCGAGCCGCAGCATCAGGCCCATGAAGGGCTGCGTGGCGCTGGCCCGGGTGATGTGCGTCACCACAGGCAGGTCGGCGGTGGTCAGCAGCGATTGGCCCGCCGAATAGTCGAACACCTCGTCGCCGAGCGCCACCCGCTTCTGCCCGCGGATGGTGATGCCCACGCCGAAGCCGTAGATGCAATGCAGCGGCTCGGTCGTGGTGCTGCGACGGTGCAGCGAAAGCTCGGGAATGGCCGTCACGTAGTCGCCGTCGCTGTGGGCGATGTGTGCGACCGCCCGGGCCAGATCGTCCAATGCACCCGGTTCGCCCGATTCGCCGTGCTGCGCCGGCTGTGCCGCTTCCATCTGAATCCTTTCGAGTGACGCGAACGAAAAAGTCTAGCCCGCGCGCCTGGCAGGGCCTGCGTTTTCGATGCAGTTTCGGTGTTTCAGGCAAGAACGAGAGCGAATCAGGCAAGTGGCTGGCCGGTCTTCGTCCGACACTCGCGGGCAGCGCTCCTCGGTGCACCGGCGTTGCATCCGATGCGGTCCGCGGGGGAGTGTCCGTCGAATCAGACAACCCGCTTTTTTCCACGGTGCCACGATGAAAACAGAAACGACTTCTCTCTACCGGAACCTGCCGCGCGGCACGGGCCGCATCGCCTCCCTTGCCTTGGCCGCGGCCTTCGGCGCGAGCGCGCTGTGGCCGCTGCACGCCGCTGCGAGCCAGGCGCTGGCGCAAAAGTATTCATGCGTCGCATGCCACCAGCCCGCGACCAAGGTGGTGGGCCCGTCCTGGAAAGACATCGGCGCCAAATACGGCGACGGCAAGGGCACGGCCGCACAGTTGGCCGCAAGCATCAAGGCCGGCAGCTCGGGCAAATGGGGCGCGATGCCGATGCCGCCGCAGGCCCAGGTGCCCGACGCCGACCTGCAGTCGCTGGCCCAGTGGCTGCTCGACGGCGCCAAGTGAATCCGACCCTCAACCACCCACGGAGAAAAAGAACATGAGTGCGCTCCACGTCAATGGCCGTGAACACACGGTCGATGCCGATCCCGGCACCCCCATCCTCTGGGCCCTGCGCGACTCGCTGGGCATGACCGGCACCAAGTTCGGCTGCGGTGCCGCGCTTTGCGGTGCCTGCACCGTGCACATGGACGGCCAGGCCATCCGCTCGTGCATCACGCCCATCGCCGCGGCCGAAGGCAAGAAGATCACCACCATCGAGGCCGCCACCGACGGCAGCGACAAGGTCGGCGCCGCGGTGCACGCCGCCTGGGTGCGGCACGACGTCGCGCAGTGCGGCTACTGCCAGAGCGGCCAGATCATGAGCGCGACCGCGTTCCTGAGGTCGCTCCCCGCGGGCAAGCAGCCCAGCGCCGACGAGATCGACTCGGCCATGGCCGGCAACATCTGCCGCTGCGGCACCTATGCGCGCATCCGCGCCGCCGTGGCCGATGCGGCCCGAACCCTCGCCTGAAGGAGTCCTCATGCTGCCCTCCATCGACTACCACGACCTGCCGCGCGCCCTGCAGCGCCTGATGGCCCAGGCTTCGGCCGAAGAGCCCGCCACGCTGCCTCGCCGCAGCTTCCTCAAGATGGCCGGTGCCGGCGGCCTCGCGCTCGGCGCCTTTCCCCACCTGGCCATGGCGCAGGCCGATGGTGCAAAGCCAGCGGCCGGCGGCCTCAAGCCGACGCAGCAACCCTCGGCCTTCGTGCAGATCGCGCCCAGCGGCGAAGTCACGGTGACCATCAACCGGCTCGAATTCGGCCAGGGCGTGCAGACCGGCCTGCCGATGATCCTGGCCGAGGAACTGGACGCCGACTGGGCGCTGGTGCGCAGCCGCAACGGCACGAACGATGCGGCATACGCAGACCCGCTGTTCGGCATGCACCTGACCGGCGGCTCCAATTCGATCAAGAACAGCTTCACGCAGTACCGCGAACTCGGCGCCCGCGCCCGGGCCATGCTGCTGTCGGCTGCGGCGGCGCGCTGGAAGGTCGACCCGGCCACGCTGCGCACGCAGGCCGGCACGGTGCTGGGCCCGGGCGGCCGCAAACTGGGCTACGGCGAACTGGCCGAGGCGGCCATGGCGCTGCCGGTGCCCGAGAAGGTCACGTTGAAGAACCCCAAGGACTTCCGGATCATCGGCCGCGCAACGACGCGCCTGGACGCGCGCGCCAAGAGCAGCGGAAAGCAGGACTTCGGCATCGACGTGCGGCAGCCGGGCCAGCTCACGGCCGTGGTGGCGCATCCGCCGGTGTTCGGCGCTCGCCTGGCCTCGGTGGACGACAGCGCCGCGCGCGCCGTCAAGGGCGTGAAGGCCGTGGTGCGCATCCCGCTGGACCGCGGCGCCGAAGGCGTGGCCGTAGTGGCCGACGGCTACTGGCCGGCCAAGCTGGGCCGCGACGCGCTGAAGCTGCAATGGGACACGGCCGCCGTGGAAAAGGTGGACAGCGACAAGCAACTGGTCCAATACCGTGACCTCGCCGGCCGCCCCGGCAATCGCAAGTTCGACGCCGACATGGCACCGCTGGCCACCGCGCCGCGCAAGCTCGAGGCCGAGTTCGTGTTTCCGTACCTCGCGCACGCGCCGATGGAGCCGCTGAACTGCACCGTGAAGCTGTCGGACGGACGCGCCGAACTGTGGGTCGGCACCCAGAGCGCCGACCTCGACGGCCAGGCTGCGGCACGCACGCTGAAGCTCGATCCCTCGCAGGTGAAGGTGAACGTGCAGATGGCGGGCGGCGGTTTCGGCCGGCGCTTCGTGGGCTCGAGCGACTTCGTGGTCGAGGCCTGCGAGATCGCCAAGGCCACGCGCGCGGCAGGCCTCGACGCGCCCGTGCGCCTGCTGTGGAGCCGCGAGGACGACATCAAGGGCGGCTACTACCGCCCCATGCACCTGCACCGCGCGCGCATCGGCTTCGACGAGCGAGGCAAGATCCTGGCTTGGGACCACGTCATCGTGGGCCAGTCCATCACCGCGGGCACGGTGTTCGCCGGGATGATGGTGAAGGACGGCATCGACGCCACGGCCGTCGAGGGCATGCGCGATCCGTACCCGGTGCCGATGCGCCTCACGGTGCACCATCCGCAGGTCAACGTGCCGGTGCTGTGGTGGCGCAGCGTGGGTTCCACCCACACCGCCTTCGTGATGGAAACACTGATCGACGAGATCGCCCGCAGCACCAGGCAGGACCCGGTGGCCTACCGCATGCAGCTGTTCGGCGACAAGCACCCGCGCCATCGCGCCGCGCTGCAGCTGGCCGTGGACAAGAGCGGCTACGGCAAGAAGAAGCTGGCGGATGGCCGCGCCTGGGGCGTGGCGGTGCACGAGTCCTTCGAATCTGTGGTGGCCTACGTGGTGGAAGCCTCGGTCAAGGACGGCCAGCCGGTGCTGCACCGCGTGACCAGCGGCGTGCACTGCAACCTCGCCGTCAACCCGCGCAGCGTGGAGGCGCAGGTGCAGGGCGCGGCGGTGATGGGGCTGTCGACCTGCCTGCAAGGCAGCGCGATCACGCTGAAGGACGGCGTGGTGCAGCAGGGCAACTTCGGCGACTTCACCGTGGCGCGCATCACGCAGGTGCCGGAGTTCGACATCCACATCGTGCCCAGCGCCGATGCGCCCAAGGGGATGGGCGAGCCCGGCCTGCCGCCGCTGGCGCCCGCGTTCGCCAATGCCGTCGCGCAGCTGACGGGCAAGCCTTTGCGGCAGCTGCCTTTCAACCTGGCCTGATACGGGATTGCGTTCGAAGGGGGTTGTCCTTTCGAACGCCGTCCGGGCTAGATCGCCGCGGGCACGCTGCTCGTGCGCGCCTCGCCGCGCACGTCCTGCGAAGCCACCGAGGGCGGCGACAGCTTCGGCTGGTTGCGCGCCACCATGCCCTCGGGCTTCATGCGGAACAGCTGTGTCAGCGCCGCGCGGTATTGCGCCTCGCCGACCGAGTTGGTGTTGTGGTGCGAGCCGCCTTCGACCAGCACGAACAGCTTGGGCACGGTGGCCGCGTCGTAGAGCTTGCGGCCCAGCGTGGGGTTGATCAGGCTGTCGGCCGTGCCATGCACCACCAGCAGCGGCGCACCGATGTCCTTGACGGTGTTGATGGCCTCGAAGCGCTGCGTGATGAGGGCCCCGAAGGGAAGCCAGCCCCACTTGAAGCCGCTGACCACGTCGGCGATGGAAGTGAACGTGCTCTCCACGATGGTGCCGCTTTCGTCGTTCACATGCGCCGCCAGGTCGATGCCGATGGCGCCGCCCAGCGAGTGGCCGAAGATGTAGCGGTGCTGCCTGGGATGGCGCGCAGCCAGCCAGGTCCAGGCGGCGCGGGCGTCCTCGCGGGCCGACTCTTCCGAGGGCAGGCCCTTGGAGCTCTTGCCGAAGCCGCGGTAGTCGATCGCCAGCACCGAGAAGCCCAGCTCGTGCATGCGCTGGATGCGCGGCGCCGAGCCGGCCACGTTGTAGCGGGCGCCGTGCAGGTACAGCAGCACGGGCGTGTCAGTGGTCTCGGGCGCGCCGCCCAGCCACAGGCCGTGCAGGCGGGCGGGCTCACCGGTGGTGGACGACTGGAAATCGATCCACACGTCTTCCATGCCCTTGGCCATGGTGGCGGTATTGCCCCAGCTGCTATCGCTGGGCTGAAAGATCCATTCGCGCTGCCGCTCGTCGAGCGTCGAGCAGCCGGCGGCCAGCAGGGCACACAGCGAGAGGACAGACGCGAGGAGGGTCCAGCGTTTCATCATGGGGTTGAAAGACAGCAGAGCCGGCTGAAAAGTTCATCTGCTTTCACCGAGGTGCGCCGACACTGCACTTTGGTAACCCCCCGAAACAACGCTCGCTGGCGCCTTGACGAACCTATGCAACGTACGTGCCCACAATTCCGATGACGGCGGAAAACCCTAGAAAAAAGGCCTAAAAACGCGGATCTGCCTATCGGCCGCGCATGAACAGCGAATCGAGCTCGCGGATCGACAGCTGGCGCCAGGTCGGCCGGCCGTGGTTGCACTGGTCCGAACGTTCTGTTGCTTCCATCTGGCGTAACAGTGCGTTCATCTCGTCGATGGTGAGCTTTCGGTTGGCCCGCACTGCCCCGTGGCAGGCCATGGTGGACAGCAGTTCGTTCTGGGCGCGTTGCACCACGGTGCTCGCGTCGTGCTGGCCCAGCTCGGCCAGCACGCTGCGCGCCAGTTCCACCGGATCGCCGTCGGCCAGTGTTCCGGGCACGGCACGCACCGCGAGGGTGCGCGCCGAGAAGGGGGTGATTTCCAGGCCCAGCGTCGGCAGCACTTCGGCGCAGGCTTCGGCCGTGGCCACTTCCTGCGGCGTGGCGGCGAAAGTGGCCGGGATCAGCAGCGGCTGGCTGGCGATGGCCGCGCCGTCGAGCTGCGTCTTGAGCCGCTCGTAGACGATGCGCTCGTGCGCAGCGTGCATGTCGACGATCACCAGGCCCTGGCTGTTCTCGGCCAGGATGTAGATGCCCTGCAGTTGGGCCAGCGCGCGGCCCAGCGGCCAGGCCCCCTCGTTGGTGGCGAGGGGGGCGGTGTCGGCGCGGTCGTTCGCGGGCAGCTCTGCGGATGGCGGGAACGTCGTCGCAACCGCACTGGCGGAAGGCCAAAGGAGCGAGGCGGTGGGCTCCGCCGTATGCGCCAACTGCTCGCTGCGCCTGGGCCACATGGCCTCGAAGTCGCCGGCGCCGCGTTCCCGCGCCGTGAAATTGATGCCGGGCTGGGCCCAACTGGCGTTCGATGGCAGCGGGGCCTGCTTGAAGAACGGCTGCGGTGCGCCCGCGGCCACCACGGCGTCGCCCGCGCGTGGAGCCGCCAGCGCGTCCTCGATGGCGTGGCGCACCGCCTGGTGCACCTCGCGCCCGTCGCGAAAGCGCACTTCGATCTTGGTCGGATGCACGTTCACGTCGACGCGCGCCGGATCGATTTCGAGGTACAGCGCATAGATCGGCTGGCGCTGTCCGTGCAGCACGTCTTCGTACGCGCTGCGCACTGCGTGCGAGAGCACCTTGTCGCGCACGAAGCGGCCGTTGACGTAGAAGAACTGCTGGTCGCCGCGCGAGCGCGCCGCATCGGGAATGCCGGCGCGGCCGATCACGCGCACCGGGCCGCCTTCGCGCTCGACGGCCACGCTCTGCGCCACGAAATCGTCGCTCAGTGCGTCGGCCAGCCGCTGCTCGCGCGTGGTGGCGGCGCGCCACTGCTCGACCAGCTTGCCGTCATGCCAGACCGAAAAGCCCACCTCCGGCCGTGCCAGCGCGTGGCGGCGCACCGCCTCGATGCAATGGGCCAGTTCGGTGGCGTCGGTCTTCAGGAACTTGCGGCGCGCGGGGGTTGCGAAGAACAGCTCGCGCACCTCGACCGTGGTGCCGGTGGAGCGGGCCACGGGCCGCAATTCGCCGGTGCGGCCGTCGAGTGCGAAGGCACCCTCGGAACCGGCGAAGCGCGAAAGGATGCTGAGTTCGGCGATCGCATTGATGGCGGCCAGCGCTTCGCCCCGGAATCCCATGGTGCCGACCGTTTCGAGGTCGTTGAGGCTCGCGATCTTGCTGGTCGCGTGGCGGCGCAGGGCCACCGTGAGTTCCTCGCGCGGGATGCCCAGGCCGTCGTCCTCGACCGAGATCAGCCGCACGCCGCCCGAGGCCAGCCGCACCGTGATCTGGCCGGCGCCGGCGTCGAGCGCGTTGTCCAGCAGTTCGCGCACCACCGAGGCGGGGCGCTCGACGACTTCGCCGGCGGCGATCTGGCTGATCAGCTCGTCGGGGAGTTCGCGGATGGGGCGGCGTTCGGTGGGGGAGATGGAAGTGGGGAGGGCGCTCACCGGGGCATTCTAAAAGCGGTGCTCGTTCAGGCGCTGGCCCGCATCGGTGGCACGCGTATGTGCGGCATGGGGTGATTGGCAGGGCGTTCGATGGCAGCAAGGATAATCCGCCCCCATGGAAATCATCAGCTTTCTCGTCGACTTCATCCTTCACGTCGACAAGCACCTCGAAGCCTTCGTCATTGCCTACGGGCCCTGGGTCTATGCGCTGCTGTTCCTCATCGTCTTCGTAGAGACCGGCGCGGTGGTGATGCCGTTCCTGCCCGGGGACTCGCTGCTCTTCATCGTGGGCGCGCTGTGCGGCGTGGGGCTCATGAGCTTTCCGCTGGCCTGCGGGATCCTCATCGCCGCGGCCATCCTGGGCGACCAGTGCAACTATTCGATCGGCCGCTACTTCGGGCCGAAGGTGTTCCAGTGGGAGAACTCGCGCTTCTTCAACCGCAAGGCCTTCGACCAGGCCCACGGCTTCTACGAGCGCTATGGCGGCATCACGATCATCCTTGCGCGTTTCATGCCCTTCATCCGCACCTTCGCGCCGTTCGTGGCCGGCGTGGCCGAGATGAGCCGCGCGAAGTTCACCATGTACAACGTGATCGGCGGGCTCCTCTGGGTGCTGGGCATCGCGACCGCGGGTTACTTCTTCGGCAACCTGCCCTTCGTGCGTCAGCATCTGGACAAGATCATCTGGGCGCTGATCTTCGTGCCCGGCCTGCTCGCGATCTTTGGCGCGTGGCGTGCATCGAAGGCAGAGAAGGAGCGCGCGGCGCGGGCCTGACGACTTGCTCCATCAACGACAAAGCGCGCCAATCGGCGCGCTTTGTCGTTCAGGCTGCTATCAGTAGTTCGGCCCGTTGCCCGGGTAGTAGCCGCTGCCCCGCGGATAGCGCTGCTGGTTGTAGTAGTAGTTGCGCTCGTCGGCACTGCGACCGATCTGGTTGCCGATGACGCCGCCGATGGCCGCGCCACCCACCGTGCTTGCGGTGTTGCCGCCGATGGCATTGCCCACCAGCGCGCCGCCTACGGCGCCTACCCCGGTCCCGAGATTCTGGTTAGGGCCGCTCGCGCAGCCTGCAATCGCCATGACCGAAGTGGCTGCGGCTGCAGCGATCCAGAGACGTGTGTTCATGATGTCCACCTTTCGAGGAGTGATGAGTCATCATGTCCGCAAGGCGGTGCCCCGGTGTAGGAGCCTGCCGCACCTGCCTGTGCGGTGTAGCGGGCCGCACGGCGTGGGACGGAAGGCGTGCTTTGGCTTTACAAAAGCCGCAGCGCGAGATCAGAGCTGCCGGCTGCGTGCCAGAGGCGGGTTCTGGGCGAAATAGCGCTGGATGCCGCGCATCAGCGCATCGGCCAGGTTCTCCTGGTAGTCGACACGGCGAAGGTTGGCTTCTTCTTCCGGGTTGCTGATGAAGGCGGTCTCCACCAGCACGCTCGGGATGTCCGGCGCCTTCAGCACCGCGAAGCCGGCCTGTTCGACCTGCCCCTTGTGCAGCCGCGCACCGATGCCCTTGATCTCGCCGAGCATTGCGCCACCGAGCTTCAGGCTGTCGTTGATCTGCGCGGTCGTGCTCATGTCGAGCAGCGCGCGCTGTACCTGAGCCTCGTGATTGCCGACGTTCACGCCGCCAACCTTGTCGGCGTCGTTTTCCTTGTTGGCGAGCCAGCGCGCCGCGCTGCTCGACGCGCCGCTCTGGCTCAGCGCGAAAACGCTGGCGCCGCGCGCGGCGGGCGTGGTGAAGGCATCGGCATGGATGCTCACGAACAGGTCGGCCTGCACGCGCCGCGCCTTCTGCACGCGCACGCCCAGCGGCACGAAGAAGTCGGCGTCGCGCGTGAGAAACGCGCGCATCGGGCTGCCGTTCACGCTGCTCGCGTTGATGCGCTCGCGCAGCCGGTGCGCCACCTGCAGCACGATGTCTTTCTCGCGCGTGCCGTTGGGGCCGATGGCGCCGGGGTCTTCGCCGCCATGGCCGGGGTCGAGCGCCACGATGATGATGCGGTCGGTGCGGCTCGCCGTGGCGTCACCGCGTCCGGCGGCTACCGGCGGCGCGACGGGCCTGGCGGGTGCCGCGGCCACCGCAGGCGGCGGGGGAGTCAGGGGCACGGGCAGTCCCGTCGGGCGCTCGCTGCCGGTCACCACGGGCGGCGGCGGTGCGGGTGGGCCGGGACGCACCGCCTGCTGTGCCATCAGGTCGCCCAGCGGATCGACGGCCGACGGGGCGAGGCGTGCCGGTGCGGGCGGTGCGCCGGCCACGGCTGCGGAGCTGTTGTTGCTGTTGCCGCTGCGGGGCGCATCGCGCAGGCGCTCGGCGATCAGCGCTTCCATCGGATCGACCGCCTGCTCGGGATACAGGTCGAGCACCAACCGGTGCTTGTATGCAGCCACGGGCGCGAGCGAGAACACCTGCGGCACCACGGCCTGCTTCAGGTCGAAAACGATGCGCACCACCTTCGGCGCGTTCTGGCCGACGCGCAGGCCGTTGATGTACGGGTCACCCGGCTTGATCTTGCCGACCAGTTCGCGCAGCTCGGGGCTGAGCTCGATGCCTTCGATGTCGACGGCCAGGCGCGGCGGGCTGCCGACCACGAGCTGCTGCGAACTGAGCCGCGCATCGGACTCGATGGTCACGCGCGTGTAGTCGGCCGCCGGCCAGACGCGAACCGCGAGGATGGTGGCGCCGCGTGCGATCTGGTGCACGCCGAGCATCAGCGCGATGCTGCCGCCCTGCAGCAGCACGCGCCGTTTCAGGCCGCGCCCCTTCATGCGGCGGTGCGCGCCAGCAGATCGCTGCCGCGAGGGGTGTTCGCGAGGAGGGTCACGCTGCGTGTGTCGTCGGTCATTGCTTCTATTTTAATAGCGAGGTCGGCAACTGGTGTGCGGCCCGCGGCGTTCTCCGGCCATTCGGCCAGCTTGAGGCCCGGCCCTGCGAAGATGTCGCGGAAGCCGGCGTCGTCCCATTCGCGCGGATCGGCGAAGCGGTAGAAGTCAAAATGGAAGATCTGCAGGCCGTCGGGCGCTTCGTGGGGCTCGACCACCGCGTAGGTGGGGCTCTTGATGCGGCCCGCGATGCCGAGCGCGCGCAGCAGGTGGCGTACGAAAGTGGTCTTGCCGGCGCCGAGGTCGCCTTGCAGCGCGATGAAGGCGTCGCGCAATGCGGGCGAAGCGGCCAGCGATCGCGCGAAGGCGTCGGTGTCGGCTTCGCTGCACCAGCGCAGGATGCGGGTGTTCTTGTGCGTTTCTACAATCGGCAAGTGATCGTCAGCCATCCACTCGTTGTTCGTATTCGGGCTTTGGCCCGGGAGCTCGGATTCTCCCAAATCGGGATCGCGGGCGTCGATCTATCGAGCGCCGAGGACGGTCTGATGCAATGGCTGGCCCATGGGTTCCATGGCGAGATGCAATACATGGCAACACACGGCACGCGCCGTGCCCGTCCGGCCGAACTGGTGCCGGGCACGGTGAGCGTGATCACTGCGCGCATGGACTACCTGCCGCGCAGCACCGAGTCCGAGTGGCAGGCCATCGAGTTCGACCGCCTCACGCGGCCCGGCGAAGCCATCGTCTCGGTCTATGCGCGCGGCCGCGACTACCACAAGGTGCTGCGCAACCGCCTCGCAAAACTGGCCGAGCGCATCGCGCAAGAGGTCGGGCCTTTCGGCCACCGCGTCTTCACCGACTCGGCCCCCGTGCTCGAAGCCGAGCTGGCCTCGCGCAGCGGGCAGGGCTGGCGCGGCAAGCACACGCTGATACTGGACCGCAACGCGGGCTCGATGTTCTTCCTGGGCGAGATCTACGTCGACATGGAACTGCCGCCGAGCGAGCCCGTCACGGCGCACTGCGGCAGCTGCAGTGCCTGCATCGACATCTGCCCCACGCGAGCCATCCTCGCGCCGCAGCGGCTGGATGCGCGGCGCTGCATCTCGTACCTCACCATCGAGCACGGCGGGCCCATTCCGGTGGAGTTGCGCCCCCTGATGGGCAACCGCATCTACGGCTGCGACGACTGCCAGCTGATCTGCCCCTGGAACAAGTTCGCGAAGAAGAGCGAGCTGCCCGACTTCGATGCGCGCGAAGGGCTCACGGGACGCACGCTGGCCGAGCTCTTTGCGTGGACGGAAGAAGATTTTTTGCGCCGCACCGAAGGCAGTCCCATTCGCCGCATCGGGCATGAGCGCTGGCTGCGCAACATCGCCGTGGCACTGGGCAATGCAGCGAGAGCGGGCGAGGCCGGTGCGCTGGAGGCGCTGGCGACACGCGCCGGGCATTCGAGCGAACTCGTGCGCGAGCATGTCGCGTGGGGCCTGGCGCAGCAGGCCGCGGGCTGACACTTCAGGCCGGCAGGATCTCGCGCACGCGCTCCCACGGCCGACACATCAGCGTGCCGCGCGGCGACACCACGATGGGCCGCTGCAGCAGGATCGGATGCTCGAGGATGGCGTCGAGCAGCTGGTCGTCGGTCCATTTCGGATCGGCCAGCTTCAGTTCTTCGTATGGCGCTTCCTTGGCGCGCAGCAGATCGCGCGCACCCATGTTCATCGCCTTCGCCAGCTCGCGCAGCTTCTTCTTCGATGGCGGCGTCTCCAGGTACAGCACGATCTCGGGCTCCACGCCGCTTTCGCGGATCAGCGACAGCACGTTGCGCGAGGTGCTGCAGTTGGGCTTGTGATAGATCGTCATCGGATAGGCGGTGGTCGGTGTGCGTGCGGTCATGGGGTCGAAGGGGTCGTGGTGAAGGGAAAGCGCGCCGCCCAGAAGTCTGCCAGCCGGGGATCGGCATCCACGAGGCGAACCACCCGCGCCATGCGCGGCGCCACGCGGTAGAAGCGCGTGCGCTGCGGCGTCCAGCGCGACATCACGGTCACGTACAGGTCGAGCATGCTCAGCTTCTCGCCGAGCAGGTAGGGCGCGGGCTCGTCGATCTGTGTGTCCATCAGGTGCCAGCAGTGCGCGATGCGCTCGGCGGTGCGTTCGAGCATCACGGCCTGCGCGGCCGGGTCGGGCGTGAGGCGCGTGGGTTCGTCGCGCACCCAGAACAGCGAATAGATGGACGCCGACAGGTAAACCATCCATCGCAGGTAGCGCGCGCGCAGCGGATCGCCGGGCGCGGGGCAGAGCCCGGCCTCGGGGTAGCGGTCGCCGAGCCAGATCAGGATGGCCGCGCTCTCGGTCATCAACTCGCCCGAAGGCAGCACGAGGGCGGGCACCTGCCGCATCGGATTGATGCTCGACATGCGTTCGCGCTCGGCCTCGCTTTCCCAGGGGGAGATTTCGACGGTTTCGACCTGCGCGCCGATCAGCGTCAGCGCGGCGTGTATGGGGGTGGCGCCCGAACCGGGCGCTCCGTAGAGGGTGTAGCGGTCTTCTCTGGGGGATGGTGATGAAGAACTCATCCCCCCAGATTACTGCAGGCTTGCGCCTGTTGTCACGCCGCCAGCAGCGCGTCGACCTTCTTCAGCCCTTCGAGCGTCTTGAAGCAGGCCTCGGCCACTTCCGTGCCCTTGACCGCGAAGTGGCGGTGGAAGTACTTGCGGTGCTCCACGTGCTCGTGGAAATGATGCGGCGTGAGCACGGCCGAGAAGATCGGCACGTCGGTTTCCAGTTGCAGCGACATCAGCGTGCTGACTACCGTGTTCGCCACGAACTCGTGGCGGTAGATGCCGCCGTCGACCACCAGCGCGCACCCGATGATGGCCGCGTACTTGCCCGAGCTGGCGAGCCGCTTGGCGTGCAGCGGGATCTCGAAGGCGCCCGGCACGTCGAAGATGTCGATGCGTTCGCGGGCCACGCCAAGGCGCGCCATTTCTTCGAGGAAGGCGTCGCGTGCCTGGTGGACGATGTCCGAATGCCATTGCGCTTCGACGAAGGCGATGCGCTCGCCACGCGATGCATTCGACGCGGTGATGGCGGAGAGGGGAAGGTCGTTGATCTGACTCATGGTGTGCCTCTGAAAGCAGGTTTCCTGAATCAGGGCGCACGAAACCGCAAGGCAGGCCGCGCGCTCACGGCAGAACGCGCGGGCTCGCCCGCATTTCGCGCTCTCTTTCATCCGGACTGTGACCGTCGGCTTCGGAATCGCACCGAAATCTGCTGACCCCTAGGCCTGCTTGCGCAGCCTCGGGCGCTCGCGGGCTTGTGCGGTTTTTTACGCCGCCATCACCGCCGGTGGGGAATTGCACCCCGCCCTGAGAACGCTTGCCGTCCGGCGAACCGGACAACGGCGCGATTCTAGAAGCCCGTTGCCGCGCGCGGTTGTCGCCCGCGCGCCAGACCTTCGGGCGCAAGGGGATTTTGTCCGGGCTCAGCGCCCGGCCAGGAACTGCGTCATGCGGTGCAGTTCGTCGTCCAGCGCCGCGCGGAAGGCCGCGTCGCGTGGCTTCTTGCCGGCGTAGCCGAAAGCCGGCTGCAGCCGGCCCTCGGGCGCCGTCACGTTGGCCCAGCCGATCACTCGGTCGTGCACGAGCATCGGCAGCGCGTAGTAGCCGAACTGGCGCTTGGGCGCCGGCGTGTAGGCCTCGAACTTGTACGTCCAGTCCCATAGCAACTCGAAGCGGCGGCGGTCCCACACGACCGGATCGAACGGCGCCAGCAGGCGCACCGCGTCGTCGGGGGCGTGCCGGCGCGAGACGGGGTTCTCGTCGGCAGGCCAGTACCACGTAGTGCCGTCGATGCGGCAGCTCGCGAGTTCTTCGCGGGCGATGCGCAGAGCCGCCTGCGTCTGCTGCGACAGGTGCGGCGCGCCATAGCCGAGCAGCCGCACGAGGTACGTCAGGCTCGCGGCCGGCAGCGGCGCGTACTTGCGCACCACCAGTTCGATCAGCGCGGCGGCGCGTTGGGCGCGGCCGGCGGGGCTGTCGTCGGCGGGCTGGTGCGTCACGGCTTCGTAGACGCGCGTGCCGCTGTCGCGCCGCACCACGCGCAGCATGCCGCGGTAGTGCATCTCGTCGAGAAGGTGCGTGGTCGCGTTGCTGGAACCGCCCCAGTAGTTCTTGATGCGGCCGTGTGCAAAGTGCTGTTCCACCTGCCGCGGGTGCACGGGGCCGTGTTCCCGCACGTAGGCGAGCACATCGGCTGCCTTGCGCCGCGTGTCGGCGTCCCATGCGCGCTTGGCTTCGCGCGGATGCATCAGCGCCAGGTGCTCGCGCGGCAGGAAGCCGTAGTTGACGAGGCAGTCTTCCTCGATGGCGAGCCGCGTGTAGCGGTTCTCGAGATCGCCTGCGCGGTAGTCTTTCACGCGATGGCGCAGGGTGAGGTCTTGCGCGCGCGCCGGTGCGCGGATCGGATCGGCCTGCACGAAGCCGAGCCGGCGGATCGCGCCCGGCAGCGTGGTCGGCTTGAACAGGGTGCGCGCTATTGCGTATCGGCGCAGGTCGTCGAGGGTCGTGGCAGCCATGGGCGAATTGCAGCACAGGTGGCTGCTGTTCGCGAGGTGTTCAGGGCGCGCTCACGCCGACGGGGTGCCTTGCTCCGCGAATGTCCTCCGACCCCTTCGGCCTCCCCCTGTATTTCGCTGCGCAAGGCACCCCGCCGGCGTGAGCGTTCGGCAGAGCGGTTGGACTGCCGGCGCTAGCGGAGCAGAACCCGAGCGCCTAGACGGCCCGCTTGTGCCGCTCGATGCAAACATCCAGCGTCTCTTCGCCGGCCCGTTGCCACCAATCGAGGTTCGAAAAGATCTCGACCTCGCTGAACCCAGCGAAACCCGCGTCCTCCACCCAGCCGCGGATCTTCTTCAGTTCGACCACGCCATCGCCCATCATCCCGCGGTCGGAGAGCAGGTCGCGCGTGGGCGTGAGCCAGTCGCAGACGTGGTAAGCCAGCAACCGCTCGCGGCCGGCGCGGGCGATCTGCTGCTGCAGCTTCGGGTCCCACCACACGTGGTAGATGTCCAGGGCCACGCCGAGCATGCCGGTCTTGTCCGCATCGAGTTCGTCGCACAGGTCGAGCGCGTGTTCCAGCGTGTTGATGCACGCGCGGTCGGCCGCCTGCATCGGGTGCAGGGGCTCGATGGCCAGCGGCATGCCGGCTTCGCGGGCGTATTCGAGCGAGGCTGCGATGCCGTCGTGCACCTCGCCGCGCGCGCGGCCGATGTCCTTGTAGGCGGCCTTGCCTTCGAGCGCACCGGGCAACGCGCCGACCACGAGCACTAGGCAGGGTGCACCGAGCGTCTTCGCTTCGTCGATGGCGCGGCGGTTGTCGTCGAGCGCAGCTTTCAGGCCTGCAGCGTCGGGTGCGGGAAAGAAGCCGCCCCGGCAGTAGCCCGACAGGCCGATGCCGTGCGCTTTCAGCTGCTTGGCCACCTTGTCGAGCCCGACAGCCGTTACCTGGTCACGCCAGGGGCTGATGGCGCGGATGCCGCGTTCGGCGCACTGGTCGATGATTCGGTCGAGCGGCACCTCGGAGCCCGACTGCTTGCGGATGGTGGCGGTGTTGATCGACAGCCAGTCGTGGTTCTGCGAGAAATCGCGCATGGCCTTGCTCATCCTTCCACGCCGTGCAGTGCCAGCAGCGTCTTCATGCGCCGAACGGCCAGCTCGGGTTGCTCCAGCAGGTTCGCCGCATCGGCCAGCCTGAACAGTTCGGCGAAGTGCTGCAGCGAACGCGTGCTCTGCTGGCCGCCCACCATCGTGAAGTGCTTCTGGTGGCCGTTGAGCCAGGCCATGAATACCACGCCGGTCTTGTAGAAGCGCGTGGGCGCCGCGAAGATGTGGCGGGACAGCGGCACCGTGGGGCCGAGGATCGCGTGGAACTTCTCGGTGTGGCCCTGGGCCAGTGCGCCCAGCGCGGCGCTCGCGGCGGGAGCGATGGCGTCGAAGATGCCAAGCAGTGCGTCGCTCTGGCCGTGCGTCGGCTCATTTCCGAACCCGTCGCCCGCAATCAGCTCGGCGTAGTTGAAATCGTCGCCCGTGTACATGCGAACGCCCTGGGGCAGCCGCCGGCGCATCGCGATTTCCTTGTCCTTGTCGAGCAGCGAGATCTTGATGCCGTCGACCTTGCCTGGATGCGCCGCGATGATGCCCACGGCGGTGTCCATCGCTGCATCGACATCCTTCGTGCCCCAATAGCCGGCCAGCGCCGGGTCGAACATGTCGCCGAGCCAGTGCAGCACCACCGGCTGCTTCGCCTGGCGCAGGATGCGGTCGTACACGCGCTCGTAGTCGGCCGGGCTCTTGGCCACGCGGGCCAGCGCTCGGCTGGCCATCACGATGAGCTTGCCGCCGAGCGCCTCGATGGCGGCCATCTGCTCTTCGTAGCCGCGGATCACGTCGTCGGCGCTCTTCACGTCGTCGATGTTGAGGTGGTCGGTGCCGCAACCCGAAGCGACCAGCGCGCCCGGCACGTCCTTCGCGGCATCGAGCGAACGTCGGATCAGCTCCAGCGAGGTCGGCCAGTCGAGCCCCATGCCGCGCTGCGCGGTGTCCATGGCCTCGGCCACGCCCAGGCCCAGCGAGAACAGGTGGCGGCGGTAGGCGATGGTGGTGTCCCAGTCGATCGCGCACTGCAGCCATGGGTCGATGGCCGCGAGCGGGTCGGCTACGACGTGCGCGGCCGAGTAGGCGATGCGGTTGAACTTGACGCACGCATCGGGCTTGACCGGTGCGCTGCCGCGCAGGGCGTAGGGCGCGAGGGTGCCGCTCGCGGTGGGGAGGGTCAGCGAAAGTGCCATGCTGCCTGCCTCAGACTTTCAGCGCGGGCACGTCGACCCAGCGGCGGTCCTTCCACGACTCGAGTGCGGCCTCGACCAGCTGCACGCCCTTGGCGCCTTCGGGCAGCGTCCATTTGTAGGGCTCGTTCTCGACCACGTGGCGAATGAAGTGCTCCCACTGGATCTTGAAGCCGTTGTCGTAGACCTGCGAATCCGGAATCTCCTGCCACTGGTCGAAGAAGTTCATGGTCTGCTTCTCGTCGGGGTTCCACACCGGGCGCGGCGTGGCGACGCGGCTCTGCGCGCGGCAGCTCGACAAGCCCGCGACGGCGGAGCCATCGGTGCCGTCCACATGGAAGGTCACGAGGTCGTCGCGGCGCACGCGCGTCGCCCAGCTCATGTTGATCTGCGCGATCACCGGCTCGCCGTTGTGGCCCGTGAGTTCGCAGGTGGCATAGGCGGCATCGTCGGCGGTGGCTTCGTAGGGTTTGCCGGCTTCGTCCCAGCGCTTCGGGATGTGAGTGGTACCCAGGCAGCTCACCGACTTCACTTCGCCGAACAGGTTGTCCAGCACATAGCGCCAGTGGCACATCATGTCCAGGATCATCCCGCCGCCGTCTTCCTTGCGGTAGTTCCAGCTCGGGCGCTGGATGGGCTGCAGGTCGCCCTCGAACACCCAGTAGCCGAACTCCAGGCGCACGCTGAGCATGCGGCCGAAGAAGCCGGCGCGGCGCAGCATGTCGAGCTTGCGCAGGCCCGGGAGAAAGAGCTTGTCCTGCACCGCGCCATGCTTCAAGCCGGATCCTTCGGCCAGGCGCGCGATCTCAACGGCTTCGTTCAGGTTAGTGGCGATCGGCTTCTCGCAGTACACGTGCTTCCCGGCGCGGATGGCCTTGGCCAACAGCATGGGGCGCATCTGCGTGGTGCCGGCATCGAAGAAGAGGGAGTCGTCCTTGTTCTCGAGCGCCTTGTCGAGATCGGTGCCCCAGCGCGCGATGTCGTGGGCCTTGGCAAGCGCTTCCATCTTCTCGGCGTTGCGGCCGATGAGGATCGGGTCGGGCATGACCTTGTCGCCGTTCGACAGCGTCACGCCGCCTTGCGCGCGAATGGCGCAGATCGAGCGGATCAGGTGCTGGTTCATGCCCATGCGGCCGGTGACGCCGTGCATGATGATTCCTAGACGTTGGGTGGCCATCGTTTTCTTCCTTGAGATGCGAGAGAGATTGAGAAGTTGGCTTCAGTAGACGGAACGCATGGCGTCCCAGGAGATGCCGGCGCCGGGTCTGCCGGTGGCGAAGCCGGGCGCGGTGGTAAGCGAGGACAGGTCGAGCTGGCCCTCGCGGATGGCGAGGCGCACAGCGCCGTCGCTCAGTTCGTACAGGCCCGGGTGGGCGCGCAGCAGGGCCTGCTGTTCGGCTTCGGGCGCCGCGGCCAGGCCGTTGACATAGTGGTGGCCGTTGCGCTCGACGTGCGACAGGCCGAGCCATGCGACCAGTGCCAGGTCTTGCTGCACGCCCAGGCCGGCCTGCATGGTCAAGTCTTCGCCTGAGAGAAAGTAGCGTGCGGCATCATCGGTCGAGTTCCACTGCGCGCAGCGCGCCGCGTTGACGACCGACTTGTAGAAACCCTTGCAACTCTTGCTCGACACCCCGGTGTAGCCCAGCGCGCGGGCCTGCACGAAGGCATCGAGCGTGGCGTCCGATTCGTCGATGAGCAGCGCAATGCGCTTGCCCAGCGCGGACACGTCGCGCTGCAGCGCCGCGTCGCGGCGGATTGGCTGTTCGACGAAGACCGTCTTCTGCGCGAGCTTCCAGAGCACGGGCGTGGACAGCATGCGGTCCAGGAAGGTGGCGAACGCATCGGCGTCGGCGTATTGCTCGTTGCCATCGAGCGTCACCAACTGCGCGTGCTCGTCGATGACGTGGGCGATGCGTTGGAGGCGCGCGATGTCCTGTGCGGTGTTGCCGCACAGCTTGAGCTTGAAGTGCGTGAGGCCGTAGCGGCGCACGGCGGCTTCGAGAGTCCTCGGAAGGCCGTCGGCGGGGGCGTCCGGCAGGGCGTCGTAGTCGTCGATGGCATCGGCCAGGCCCACCGTATGGCGCGCCGCGATGCGAGTGCGCGGCGATTGCTTCGCCAGGAAGGCCGGCATGTCGAAGCCGGTGAGGTCATCCGCGAGGCCGCTGCCTGCGATGTCGAGGCCGCAGAGGTTGCCGCTCATGGCCGTCGCGAAGCTCACGCCACTGCGCAGGCACAGCGCGTCGAGCAGGGCGCGGTCGATCAGTGCAGGGCCGTAGCTGGCCACGAGCGGTTGCAGGCCCTTGGCCTTGGCGCGCGCCTGCAGCGCCGCGTAGTTCGATGCGAAGTGTGTCCACGCGGTTTGCGCATCGGGCTCGGCGATATAGGCCTCGCGCGCATCGCGCAGCGCAAAGCGCAGTTGCTCGAAGTTCTGTTCGTTGGTGAGCGCCGGGTTCTTGTCGAACCACTTGGGCACCATCATCTCGGCGGCGCAGCCCTCGGCCGTGCGGCCGTTTGAAAAGCGGATGCGGGCTTTCACATAGACCTGCGGGCAGGCCGTGACGGTCGCCGCACCGAAGCGGAACGGCAGCCGCAGCGCCACGTCGCGCTCGGCAAAGCGGATCTCCTCGACATGAAAACGGATTGCATCCATGGCCGGTGCCTTCAGTGGTCCAGGATGCCTTGCGAGAAGAAATGCGCGCGCACCAGCTTCGTGTACGCGCCGAACTCGGCTGAGCCCATCATGTCGAGCGTGCGGGGGCGCGGCAGGTCGATGTCGTAAACAGCGGCAATCGAACCTGGCCGCTCGCTCATCACGATCACGCGGTCCGACAGGAAGATCGCCTCGGGGATGCTGTGGGTGATCAGCATCACCGTCTTCTTCGACGCCATCCAGATGCGCTGCAGCTCAAGGTTCATCTTCTCGCGCGTCATCGCGTCGAGCGCACCGAAGGGCTCGTCCATCAGCAGCACCGACGGGTCGTGCAGCAGCGCGCGGCAGATCGAGGCGCGTTGCTGCATGCCGCCCGAGAGCTGCCAGGGGTACTTGCCCTCGAAGCCCTTGAGGCCAGCCATTTCCATCAGCTCGCGTGCGCGGGCTTGCGAGGCCGCCTTGGGCAGGTGGCGCATCTCGGCCTGCAGCAGGATGTTGTCTTCCACGCTGCGCCAGGGGAGCAGCACCGCGCTTTGGAACACAATGCCCACGTCCTTCTGCGGCCCCTTGATCGGCTTGCCCGCCAGCGTGAGCTCGCCGCCGCTGATGGGCAGCAGGCCCGCCACCATCTTCAGCAGCGTACTCTTGCCGCAGCCCGAGGGGCCGACGACGGAGACGAACTCGCCTTCCTTGACGGAGAAGGCTAGAGGCTTGAGCGACTCGACCGGGCCGTCCTTGCTTTGGTAGGTCTTCGAGACGCCGCGCGCCTCGATCAGGACATCACTGGACATGGAGAGTAGTTAAAGGACGGAAGCGGACGAGGCGCCGGGATGCTGAGGTCTTTTCGGGGAACACCGCGGAACCGGCTTTGCCGGGCCGCAGGTGTTGCCCCCGGTAGGGGGAAGGAGAAGCGACACGAAGTGCGCGGAGCCTGGGGGCGAGCCTGCTTACGGCAGGAAGTCGAGGGTCACATAGTCTTCAGGCTTGCCGCGCGTCGACGGGTCCATGCCGCCGTACTGCACCAGCAGGTCGAGCGAGTCGTTCACGTTCTTCATCGCGACGCGGAACGGGCGCTGGTTGGCCGTTTCCTTCGTGTGATAGAGCGCCACGCTCTGCTTCATGCCCACGATCAGCGTGTCGCGCACGCCTGCTTTAGGGTTGGCCTTGAGCATCGCATCGACAGCGGCTTCGGGGCTCTTCTCGGCGGCTTCGGCGGCCTTGGTCGAGGCGCGCATGAAGCGCTTCACGAGGTCGGGGTTCTCGGTCAGAAGGTTCTTGTTGGCGATGATTCCGGAGCTGATCTGGTTCACGCCGGAGTCGGCAAAGCGGATCGGCGTCACCGGCTTGCCGGTAGCGTCCTGCAGCTTGATCGCCTGGTCCATCACATAGCCCAGCAGCAGGTCGGCCTGGCCGTTGGTCACTGCATTGAGCTTGGTCTGGGCGTCCCCCGAGACGATCTTCACCTGGTCCGGCGAGATGTTGTTGACCTTGAGGAACAGCGGCCACATCTGGGACATCGAATCGCCGGGCGTGACGGCCACGGTCTTGCCGACGATGTCCTTCGGCACCCTGATGTTCTTCTCGGTGAAGCCCATGACCGACATCGGACTCACCTGGAACAGCACGCCGGTCGACTTCAGCGGCGCGCCCTTGGCGGCGGCCTTGATCATGGTCGTGACGTCGATGTAGCCGAAGGTGGCCGACTTGGCGGCCACCGCTTGCGCGGTGACGGCGGAGCCGCGGCCCTCCTGGATCTCGAGGTCGATGCCTTCGTCGGCGTAGAAGCCCTTTTCCCTGCCGAGGAAGAAGGGCGCGTGCTCGCTGTAGAGGTACCAGTTGAGCATCAGCGTGACCTTGTCCTTGGGCTTGTCGGCCTGCGCGTGGGCGGGAGCGATAGCGAAGGTGACGAGCGCTGCGGCGGCGAGCAGCGAGGAAAGCAGCTTCTTCATGGTCTTGTCTCCGGGAGTTGTTGGCTTGGCGAAGGAACTCATTGGGCGTGGCGCTGCGAGGCGTGCCACGGAATCATCACGCGCTCGATGAGGTCGACGGCGACGAAAAGAATCACGCCGATGCTCGACAGCACGACCAGCGCGGCGAACATCAGCGGCAGGTCGAAGTTGCCGTTGGCCACCTGCAGCACGTAGCCGATGCCCGAGTTGGAGCCGACGAACTCGCCGACCACCGCACCCACCACGGCCAGCGTGACCGACACCTTCAGGCCGCTGAAGATCGCGGGCATGGCTTGCGGCAGGCTGATCTTGAAGAAGGTCTGCAGGCGGCTCGCGCCCATCGAGCGGGCCAGGTCGAGCATGTCGGGCTCGACCGACTTGAAGCCCATCACCGTGGACACGACCACCGGGAAGAAGCCCAGCAGGAAGGCGCTGATCACCTTCGGGAAGATGCCGAAGCCGAACCACACCACGAACAGCGGCGCGATCGCCACCTTGGGGATGCTCTGCGAGAACACCAGCAGCGGGTACACGTACGACTCGACGACGCGCGAGTAGGCGATGACCATCGCGATCGGAATGCCGATCAGGATCGTCAGGCCGAAGCCGCCGAGCGTGGCGAGCGTGGTCTTCCAGCTCTCGCCGAGCAGGCGCGGCCATTCGGCGACGAGCTGCTTCACGACCTCCCACGGCGGCGGGATCAGGTAGGCCGGAATCCTGAAGAGGCGGATTGCCAGGTCCCACAGCACCAGCAGCAACAGGATCAGGATGAAAGGACGCAGGGCCGGAGAGAGCAGGAGCTTGCGGAACATGGCGGGCATCGAGGCGTGCGTGCGTGTTTACTGCTGCACCGACAGGCCGGCGGCCTTCACGAGCTGCGCGTTGCTGGCGATTTCTTCCTTGATGTAGGCGTCGAACTGCTCGGGCTTGAGCGTCCATGCATCGGCGCCGAGCTTGGCGAAGCGCTCCTTCACCTCGGGCGAGGCCAGCGCCTTCGCCACTTCGGCGTTCAGCCGCTCGACGATGTCGCGCGGGGTCCTGGCGGGCGCCATCATTCCGATCCAGAAGTTGAATTCGGAGCCGGGCACGCCGGCTTCGGTGGTCGTGGGCACGTCGGGCAGGGCGGCGGCGCGCTTGGGCGAACCGACGGCCAGCGCCAGCAGCTGGCCTTCCTTGATCTGGCCGATGACCGGTGCGATGGGCGAGAAGTAATAGTCGACGCGGCCCGAGAGCACCTCGGTGACGGCCTCGCCCGATCCCTTGAAGGGGATGTTGGTGGCGTCTATCTTCGCGGCCATCTTGAATTTCTCGGCGTTCAGGTGCGTGGCGCTGCCTTGGCCGGCAGAGGCGAAGTTCATGCTGCCGGGCTTGGCGCGCGCGGCGGCAAGCAGCTGCGGCAGCGTCTTGATGTTCTTCGTGGGCGAGATGACCAGCGCGTTGGGCAGCGACGAGATGGGGGTGACGCCTGCGAAGTCGTGCAGCGTGTCGAAGGGCAGCTTGGCGAAGGTCGAGGGGCTCACCGTATGCGACGACGAGTGGATCATCACCGTGTAGCCGTCGGGCGTGGCCGTGGCCACCGCCTGCTGGCCGATGGTGCCGCTCGCGCCGCCTCGGTTGTCGATGACCAGCGCCTGGCCCATGCTGAGGCTCATCTTGTCGGCGATGGCACGCGCAATGATGTCGGTGGTGCTGCCGGCCGCGAAGGGCACGACCACACGGATCGGCTTGCTGGGGTAGGCGCCCTGCGCGGAGGCCACGCACGGCAGCAGGGCAAGGACGCAGGTCAGCGAGGCAAGGAACTTCATGGAATGTCTCCGCGCGGTCGGGCCGTCTTCTCGAATCGATCAATTCACCATTGAGTGAATTATTCATTGTAGAAACGGCTGCGCCGCAGCGTCAACGGCTGCTGCCTAGTGAATACCCGGGGTGTGCGAAGGTGCGCTGAGGCTCAGTGCAGGACGTAGCCCAGCACGAGGTCGGTCATGTGCGAGAGGCGTTGCGCCATCGCCTTGGGTGCGCGCAAGTCGCGCCCGAAGATGGCCGACAGCGTGTGGTTGTTCGAGAGATAGAAGTAGCAGAGCGACGCGATGGAGATGTACAGCTGCACCGGGTCCACGCCGGCGCGGAACAGCTTGTCGCGGCGGCCGCGCTCGAGCACCGTGTCGAGCAGCTGCACCAGTGGCGAGTTCATTTCCTGGATGCGTTCGGAGCGTTTCAGGTGTGCCGCGCAGTGCAGGTTCTCGCTGTTGAGCAGCGTGATGAACTCGGGGTGCTCGAGGTAGTAGTGCCAGGTGAACGACACCAGCTGGCGGATGGCCTCGACCGGCTCGATCTCGTCGAGGTGCAGGCGCTGCTCGGCCGCGCGGATGTCGGCGTAGACGCGCTCCAGCACCGCGAGGAACAGATCGTCCTTGCTGCCGAAGTAGTAGTAGATGAGGCGCTTGTTGAGGCCTGCGCGCTCGGCGATGCTGTCCATGCGCGCACCGGCAAGGCCGCGCTCCGCGAACTCGTCGCGTGCGGACGCGAGGATGGCGAGCTGCGAACGGTCTGCGTCGCGCGAGCGGGGCTCGAGCGCTTCGGGCGTGGGTTCCTTGAGGGCCTTCATGGCGAGAATTTAACCAATTGGTGAATTAACGCAAGGCGCCTGGAGTGGGCACAGAGAATTGCCGAGGACATTGCAGCTGAGGTTCTACTTCTCATGAGTACATCACAACCCGCGGGCCACCTGATCGTCGAGTGCCGGGTCGGATCCCGCGCTCGGCGAAGCAGCGGCACTCGCAGGGTCGAACGCGGCGCTGCAGGCGAAAAAAAAGCCCGCAGAGCGGGCTTCTTGATTCAGGAGCGCGAAGCCCCCGAGCGCTTACTTGACGTGCTTGCCGATCAGCGCGGCCAGCTCGAACATCGACACTTGCGGCTTGCCGAAGATTTCCTTCAGCTTGGCGTCGGCGTTGATGTTGCGCTTGTTGGCCTTGTCTTGCAGGTTGTTCTTCTTGATGTAGTCCCACAGCTTGCTCACCACAGCGGTGCGCGGCAGAGGCGTCGAACCGACCACAGCGGCCAGGGCCGGGCTGGGGGTCAGGGCCTTCATGAACGCAGCGTTGGGGGTGCGCTTCTTGGCGGGAGCGGCCTTCTTTGCAGGAGCCTTCTTCGCCGGAGCAGCCTTCTTTGCAGGAGCAGCCTTCTTGGCGGGTGCCGCTGCCTTCTTGGCCGGAGCGGCCTTCTTTGCAGGAGCCGCAGCCTTCTTCGCGGGAGCGGCCTTCTTTGCCGGAGCTTTCTTGGCCGGAGCCTTCTTTGCAGTTGCCATGGTTGATTTCCTTTTTTGGTTGAACGTTCACCAATGAAAAACTTGCGTCTCCAGTGGCAATGCGGATGCTAAATGAGAAGAAACGCGTTTCCAAGGGAAAAAGCGCTTTTTTCATTGGGAGCTGTTGTTTTTTCAGAGGGGAGAAGCGCGCTTTTTCACGTTCGGCGACCGGGCCACGTTGCAAGCACCACGCCCACGAGCGCGATCACGAACGCAACCAGCTGTGGCGAAGAGAGGCTTTCACCCAGTACGAGCACGCCCACGAGGGCCGCGCTCACGGGCAGCATCACGGCGAAAACGCCCGCCTGTGCGGCTGGTACGTTGCGAAGTCCGGTCATCCAGAGCCACACCGTCCAGATGCTCGCGGCAAGCGCGTAGGCCACGAGCAGCGCCCAGGTGCCGAAGCGCACCGAGGTGAAGTCGAACTGCAGCGCGAACCAGATGCCGAAGGGCATCGAGAGCACGAAGCCCCAGAGATTGATGAGCGAGGCGATGCGCTTGGGCCCCAGCCGCCCCGTGAGCGACTTGCCGATCACCGCATACGCCGTCTCGCACAGCACCGCGCAGAACACCAGCAGGTTGCCGAGCCAGGGCATGGACGATTGCGTGGAGGCGGGCGATGCCTGCGCGTGCGCTGGCGACAACGCGAGCAGGCCGATGCCGAGCGCGGCGCAGCCGATGGCCAGGCCGATGCGCACGGTGATGCGTTCGCGCAGGAAGAGCCAGCTCGCGACGGCCACGCATGCGGGGATCGACGCCATGATGACGCCCGCGGACACAGCACTCGTCAGGCTCACGCCGAACAGCATGCAGATCGAGAACATGAAGTTGCCGAGGAAGGACTCGAGGAACACCAGCCAGCGCGTGCGCGCCGCCATCGGTGGCTCGTCGGTCGCGCGCTTGAGCCAATGCGGCATGGCCAGCGCGGCGATGCCGAAGCGCAGCCAAGCAAGCAGCAGCACCGGAAAGGCCGCAACAAGAGGTTTGGAAAGGGCGACGTAGCCGCCGACGAGCGACATGCTCAAGGCCAGGCAGCCGTAGGCCACGAGGCGGCCTGATGCAGGGGTAGCGGAGTTCAATAGACTGCAGCCATGTAGTTGCGGAGAAAGCGATTTCGATGATGCCCCACGTTTTTGTCTACGGCACGCTGCGCCGCGGCGGGCGCAACGACATCGCGCGCTACCGGCCCGCGCCGGCGTGGATCGGCGAGGCGGGCATCGCCGGCACGCTGTACGACCTGGGCGCCTATCCGGGCGTCGTGCTGGGCGGGACGCGGCGTGTGAGGGGCGAGGTCTACGTCATCGAGCCCGCCGTCGAGGCGGCGCTCGATGTGCTCGAAGAGGTGGCTGCCGACGGCTCGGGTGAGTACGTCAAACGACAGGTGCGGGTGGAGGTTGGCAGCCATTGGTTCGACTGCCTGGTCTACGAGATCCATCCAGCGCGCATCGCGGGCCGTCGTGTGATCGAAAGCGGCGACTGGATCGCACATGCGGCGCGCGACGATGCCTGGTTTTCACAACCGAAAGACTGATTGCGCATAGCGAAATCCACGGCTGTTGCGCTGCAATATTTTTTCTCAATATGAGAAAAATAATTTTGCATTGAGAAATATCTCCATAAGTTGTTGATTTTGTTTGATGAAAAATATGTCTTATATAAGACATAAGAGTCTGCGATTCGATTAAAGTAACTCCACGGCCGCAGCGCCAAACTTCAATCAACCTCACGGAGTGACCATGCCCCAGACCCTCACAGAACAACTGAGCCGAGAACAGCAGATCGCCGCCCTCGAAAAAGAATGGGCCACCGACCCCCGCTGGAAGGGTGTCAAGCGCGGCTACAGCGCGGCAGACGTCGTGCGCCTGCGCGGTTCCTTCCCCATCGAGCACACGCTGGCCAAGCGCGGTGCCGAGAAACTCTGGGACAAGATCAACGGCGGCGCCAAGAAGGGCTACGTGAACGCGTTCGGCGCTATCTCCGCCGGCCAGGCGATGCAGCAGGCCAAGGCCGGCCTGGAAGCCGTGTACCTGTCGGGCTGGCAGGTCGCCGCCGACGGCAACACGTCGGAGACGATGTACCCCGACCAGTCGCTCTATGCGTACGACTCGGTGCCGACGATGGTCCGTCGCATCAACAACACCTTCCGCCGCGCGGACGAAATCCAGTGGGGCCGCGGCATCAACCCCGGCGACAAGGAATTCATCGACTACTTCCTGCCCATCGTTGCCGACGCGGAAGCCGGTTTCGGCGGTGTGCTCAACGCCTTCGAACTCATGAAGAACATGATTGCCGCGGGCGCGGCCGGCGTGCACTTCGAAGACCAGCTGGCCGCCGTGAAGAAGTGCGGCCACATGGGTGGCAAGGTGCTCGTGCCGACACAGGAAGCCTGCGAGAAGCTGATCTCGGCACGCTTTGCCGCCGACGTCATGGGCGTGCCCACCATCGTGCTGGCCCGCACCGACGCGGAAGCCGCGAACCTGATCACCTCCGACCACGACGCCAACGACAAGCCCTTCCTGACGGGCGAGCGCACGCAGGAAGGCTTCTACCGCGTGAAGAACGGCCTGGAGCAAGCCATCAGCCGCGGCGTGGCCTACGCGCCCTACGCCGACCTGGTGTGGTGCGAAACCGGCGTGCCGGACATCGGCTTCGCCCGCGAATTCGCACAGGCGGTGCACGCTGCCTGCCCCGGCAAGCTGCTGTCGTACAACTGCTCGCCTTCCTTCAACTGGAAGAAGAACCTCGACGACAAGCAAATCGCCTCGTTCCAGGAAGACCTGTCGGAGCTGGGCTACAAGTACCAGTTCATCACGCTGGCCGGCATCCACGTCAACTGGTTCAACACCTTCCAGTTCGCCCACGCCTATGCCCGCGGCGAAGGCATGAAGCACTACGTCAACATGGTGCAGGAACCCGAGTTCGCCGCGCGCGACAAGGGCTACACCTTCGTGTCGCACCAGCAGGAAGTGGGCGCGGGTTACTTCGACGACGTGACCACCGTGATCCAGGGCGGCTCGTCCAGTGTGAAGGCGCTGTCGGGTTCGACCGAGGAAGAGCAGTTCCACTGATCCGCGGACGCGGTTTTCGCTGTCACTCTCGAGCCCGGCCACGCGCCGGGCTTTTTTATGGGCAACCCGACGAGGCGCCGGGGCTCCACGGCGCCGCGGCCGCGGCTTGAACGGGCAGAAGTTAGAATCCCCGCCTCTGCACTCAACAAGAGCGAGAAAGGCATCTTGGTTATGACACCGCGAACTACTCCGCAAGGATTCAGCGGCTTTTTCTTCTTCGAAGGAAAAGGCCGGTAGCCCCGCGCTCGCTGGTTTCCGCCAGCTCTTCAACCAGGCAAAGCGCGGCATCCACCGCGCTTTTTTGTTTTTCTCCCGAGGTTTCCACATGATCCAGATCACGCTCCCCGACAACTCGCGCCGCGAGTTCCCCGGCCCGGTTTCGGTGGCCGAAGTCGCCCAGTCCATCGGCCCCGGGCTCGCCAAGATGACGGTGGCCGGCAAGATCGACGGCCGGCTGGTCGATGCCAGCGACGTCATCGACCACGACGCCAGGCTGCAGATCATCACGCCCAAGGACGACGAGGGCCTGGAGATCATCCGCCACTCGACGGCCCACCTGGTCGGCCACGCGGTGAAGCAGCTCTATCCGGCGGCCAAGATGGTGATCGGGCCCGTGATCGACGAGGGCTTCTACTACGACATCTCGTACGAGCGCCCCTTCACGCCCGAGGACATGGCCGCCATCGAGGCGCGCATGCGCGAACTGATCGCGCAGGATTACGACGTGATCAAGAAGATGACGCCCCGCGCCGAAGTCATCGAGGTCTTCAGGTCGCGCGGCGAAGACTACAAGCTGCGCCTCGTCGAGGACATGCCCGACGAGCAGGCCATGGGCCTGTACTACCACCAGGAATACGTCGACATGTGCCGCGGCCCGCACGTGCCGAACACGCGCTTCCTGAAGGTCTTCAAGCTCACGAAGCTGGCCGGCGCCTATTGGCGCGGTGACGCCAAGAACGAGCAGCTGCAGCGCATCTACGGCACGGCCTGGGCCGACAAGAAGCAGCTCGACCAGTACATCCAGCGCATCGAGGAAGCCGAGAAGCGCGACCACCGCAAGCTTGGCAAGGAACTCGACCTGTTCCACATCGACGAAGTGGCGCCGGGCGTGGTGTTCTGGCACCCCAAGGGCTGGGCCGTGTGGCAGCAGGTCGAGCAGTACATGCGCGGCATCTACCGCGACACGGGCTACTGGGAAGTGAAGGGTCCGCAGATCCTCGACAAAAGCCTGTGGGAGAAAACGGGCCACTGGCAGAACTACCGCGACAACATGTTCACGACGGAGTCGGAAAAGCGCGAATACGCGCTCAAGCCGATGAACTGCCCGGGCCATGTGCTGATCTTCAAGAGCGACCTGCGCAGCTACCGCGACCTGCCGCTGCGCTACGGCGAGTTTGGCCAGTGCCACCGCAACGAGCCCAGTGGCGCGCTGCACGGCATCATGCGCGTGCGCGGCTTCACGCAGGACGACGGCCACATCTTCTGCACGGAAGACCAGATCCTCGACGAGTGCATCGCGTACACGGAGCAGCTGCAGAAGGTCTATGCCGACTTCGGCTTTACGGACATCCTCTACAAGGTGGCCACGCGGCCCGACAACCGCGTCGGCTCCGACGAACTGTGGGACAAGGCCGAGCATGCGGTGATGGAGGCGCTGCGCCGTTCGGGCGTCGACTTCATCATCTCGCCGGGCGATGGTGCCTTCTACGGCCCGAAGATCGAATACACGTTGAAGGACGCGCTGGGCCGCCAGTGGCAGTGCGGCACGATGCAGGTCGACTTCAACACGGCCGAGCGCCTGGGCGGCGAGTACGTGACGGAATCGAGCGGCCGCGCGCACCCCGTGATGCTGCATCGCGCCATCGTCGGCAGCCTCGAGCGCTTCATCGGCATGCTGATCGAACACCATGCCGGCGCACTGCCCGCATGGCTCGCTCCGGTGCAGGTGGCGGTGCTCAACATCAGCGAAGGGCAGGCCGACTACGCTGCTTCAGTGGCGAAAACGCTGCAGAATCAAGGGCTTAGGGTCCAGCTGGATCTGCACAACGAGAAGATTACGTATAAAATACGGAAGCATTCGTTGCAAAAGCTCCCTTACATCCTCGTCGTGGGCGACAAGGAAAAGGAAGCAGGTGCCGTCGCAGTGCGCGCCCGGGGCAATCAAGACCTCGGAGCAATGTCCCTCGAATCGTTCGTGCAACGGCTCGTCCAGGACGTTGCCGACAAGCGTTGATTTGCCTCTGAAACACCCCATATGTTTCCTAGCCAGATCGTCCCGCTTGTCCGCGAGGACTGACCGGCGTTCGCTACAGATTTTGTAGCAATTTTTGAAGGATTCTGACCATCGCTACTGCATTTCGCGACCGCCGCCACCGCGAGGAACGCCAACACCGCCTGAACCGGGAAATCATGGCCCCGGAAGTCCGCCTTGTAGGCCCGGAAAACGAGCCATTGGGTGTTATGAGCCTCTCGGAGGCCTTGCGCCTCGCCGGCGAGGCCGATGTGGATCTGGTGGAGGTCGTCGCGGCGGCCAACCCGCCGGTATGTCGCCTGATCGAGTACGGCAAGTTCAAGTACCACGAGCAGAAGAAGGCAGCCGAGGCGAAGTCGAAGCAGAAGGTCATCGAGGTCAAGGAAATCAAGTTCCGGCCCGGTACCGACGATGGCGACTACAACATCAAGATGCGCAACATCAAGCGCTTTCTTGAGGACGGCGACAAATGCAAGATCACGCTGCGCTTCCGCGGCCGCGAGATCACGCACCAGGAGCTGGGTCTGGCATTGCTGCAGCGCATTCGCGACGAACTGGGCGACCTGATCATGGTCGAGCAGTTCCCGAAGCTCGAAGGCCGGCAGATGATCATGATGATCGCGCCGGGCCGCAAGAAGGCCGGCGGCGGGGTTCCCAAGCCGGCAGCAGACGCTGCGCCGGCAACGGCGCCGGCTGCAACTGCCTGAGGCGTTTGCAGCAGTCAGGGTTTTGAAGGGATTTCGCCGTTGCCGGCACTTTGAAAGAAGAGCGGGCAGGGGCGAGATAAAGAAGTGTCTCGGGGCCAACAAGTCCGTGGAGCATCCATGGCGCCTCACGAGCACAAACTAAAGGAGCATTCACATGCCCAAAATGAAGACCAAGAGCAGCGCGAAAAAACGTTTCCGCGTTCGTCCCGGTGGCACCGTCAAGCGCGGTCAAGCCTTCAAGCGTCACATCTTGACGAAGAAGACCACCAAGAACAAGCGTCACCTCCGTGGTGCAGTCGCAGTGCATGAGACCAACATGGTTTCTGTCGCCGCCATGCTGCCCGGCCGTGGCATTTAACTCAGACGAACAAGGAGTACACACATGCCTCGCGTCAAACGTGGTGTAACGGCTCGCGCCCGCCACAAGAAAGTTCTCGCACTCGCCAAGGGTTTCCGCGGTCGCCGCGGCAATGTCTTCCGCGTCGCCAAACAGGCGGTGATGAAGGCGGGCCAATACGCCTACCGTGACCGTCGTACCAAGAAGCGCGTGTTCCGTCAGCTGTGGATCGCGCGTATCAACGCCGCCTCGCGTGAACTGGGCCTGACCTACAGCCAGTTCGCCAACGGCATCCGCAAGGCCGGTATCGAGATCGACCGCAAGATGCTTGCGGACATCGCCGTGCACGACAAGGCCGCTTTTGCCGGCATCGTGGAGCAGGTCAAGGCCAAGCTGGCTGCTTGATTTTGCACAGCAGGTCGCCGTCTCCGGACGGCTTCTTGCGCCCACGGCTCAAGGGCTGGCGCTTGAAAAGGCTCCAGCTCTTTTTTATTTCCCCTCGAAGATTTTTGTTGCTATGAACGAGTTGGACTCCCTGGTCGACACCGCACGCGCCGCTTTCGCCGAAGCGAAGACGCCCGCCGAGCTCGAAAACGCCAAGGCGCAGTTCCTCGGCAAGTCGGGCCGCATCACCGAGCTGATGAAGGGCATGGCCGCGCTGAGTGTCGAAGAGAAGAAGTCCCGCGGCGCCGCGATCAACGTGGGCAAGCAGTCCATCGAGGCCGCGCTGACCGACCGCCGCCAGCAACTGGCCGACGAAGAACTCTCGCTGCAACTGCGCGCCGAAGCGCTCGACGTGAGCCTGCCCGGCCGTCGCCGCATTTCCGGCGGACTGCATCCCGTGAGCCGCACCCTGGAGCGCATCGAGGAGATCTTCTCGAGCATGGGCTTCGACGTGGCCGACGGCCCCGAAATCGAGAGCGACTGGCACAGCTTCACCTCGCTCAACAACCCGCCGAATCATCCTGCACGTTCGATGCAGGACACCTTCTACGTCGACCTGAATGGCGACGACGGCATTCCCTACAACCTGCGTCCGCACACCAGCCCGATGCAGGTTCGCTACGCGCATCAGCACATCAAGAAGTACGCGGCCGAATTCGCCGCTGCTGCAGCCGACACCACCGGCACCGTGAAGGCGCCCGAGATCCGCGTGATCGCGCCGGGCCGCACCTATCGCGTCGACAGCGATGCCACCCACTCGCCCATGTTCCACCAGTGCGAAGGCCTGTGGCTCGGCGAGAACGTGAGCTTCAAGGACCTGAAGGTTGTCTTCACCGACTTCTGCCGCACCTTCTTCGAGCGCGATGACCTCGTGCTGCGCTTCCGCCCGAGCTTCTTCCCGTTCACCGAACCGAGCGCCGAGATCGACATCCAGTTCGCGAGCGGCCCGCTGGCCGGCCGCTGGCTCGAGGTGGCCGGCTCGGGCCAGGTGCATCCGAACGTGGTGCGCAACATGGGGCTCGACCCCGAGCGATACATCGGCTTCGCCTTCGGCATGGGCCCCGACAGGCTCACCATGCTGCGCTACGGCGTGAACGACCTGCGCCTGTTCTTCGACGGCGACCTGCGTTTCCTCTCGCAGTTCCAGTGAGCCCCTCCACAGATAGAAAAACCAGATCGAGATCGAAGAGATGCAATTCCCGGAATCCTGGCTGCGCGAGTTCTGCAACCCGCCCATCGACAGCGCCGCACTGGCCGAAACGCTCACCATGGGCGGCTTCGAGGTCGAGGAGCGCCGACCGGTGGCGCCGCCTTTCACGCGCATCGTGGTCGGCGAGATCAAGGAAGCGGTGCAGCACCCCAACGCCGATCGCCTGCGCGTGTGCCAGGTCGACGCGGGGCAGGGCGCCTTGCTCAACATCGTGTGCGGCGCGCCGAATGCGCGCGTCGGCATCAAGGTGCCGTGCGCGCTGGTCGGTGCCGAACTGCCGCCGGGCGAAGACGGCAAGCCCTTTCTCATCAAGCTGGGCAAGCTGCGCGGCGTCGAGAGCCAGGGCATGCTGTGCTCGGCGCGCGAACTGAAGCTGAGCGAAGACCACGGCGGTCTGCTTGAACTCGCTGCCGATGCGCCCATCGGCGCCGACGTGCGCGACGTACTCAAGCTGGACGACGCGTTGCTCACCCTGAAGCTCACGCCGAACCTGGCGCACGGCCTCAGCGTGTACGGCGTGGCGCGCGAACTCGCCGCACTCACCGGCGCACCGCTGAAGACGCCGGCCATCGCGGCCGTGGCCACGTCGTTCTCTGATGTGCTGCCCGTCAAGGTCGAGGCGCCCGACCTGTGCGGCCGCTTCTCGGGCCGCATCGTACGCGGCGTGAACACCAAGGTCGCCACGCCGGCATGGATGGTCGAGCGCCTCGCGCGCTGCGGCCAACGCAGCGTGACGCCGCTGGTCGACATCTCGAACTACGTGATGTTCGAGTACGGCCAGCCCAGCCACATCTTCGACCTCGACAAGATCCACGGTGGCCTCACGGTGCGCTGGGGCAAGGCGGGCGAGCAGCTCAAGCTGCTCAATGGCAACACGATCACTGTGGACGACAAGGTCGGCGTGATCGCCGACGACCGCGAGGTCGAGTCCCTCGCCGGCATCATGGGCGGCGACGCCACTTCGGTGTCCGACGACACGCGCAACATCTACGTCGAAGCCGCTTTCTGGTGGCCGGAGGCGGTGCAGGGCCGCTCGCGCCGCTTCAACTTCTCGACCGACGCGGGTCACCGCTACGAGCGCGGTGTCGATCCGAGCCGCACGGTGCAGATCATCGAGCGCATCACGCAGCTGATCATTGAAATCTGCGGCGGCGAGGCTGGCAGGATGGACGACCAGACGCTGCGCGTGCCCGAGGCCGTGCCCGTCACGCTGCGCGTCGAGCGTGCGGCGCGCGTGATCGGCATGCCGCTGACGCAAGCGCAATGCGCCGACGCGCTGAATCGCCTCGGCTTCGCGATCACCGAAGGCGAGGGCACGTTGACTGTGACCCCGCCGCCGCACCGCTTCGACCTGCTGATCGAAGAAGACCTGATCGAAGAGGTCGCGCGCCTGATCGGCTTCAACAACCTGCCGACCATCGCACCGCTCGCACCCATCACCGCCCGCGTGCGGCCCGAGGCGCAGCGCAGCCGGTTCGCGGTGCGCCGCAGCGTCGCAGCGCTGGGCTATCAGGAAACGATCAACTTCAGTTTCGTCGAAGCGCATTGGGAGCAAGACCTCGCAGGCAATGCCAACCCGATCAAGCTGCTGAACCCCATCGCCAGCCAGATGAGCGTGATGCGCTCGTCGCTGCTCGGCTCGCTGCTGCAGGTGCTCAAGTTCAACCTCGATCGCAAGGCGCCGCGCGTGCGCGTGTTCGAGCTGGGCCGCGTGTTCATGCGCGACGACAGCGTCGTCACCACCGACAGCACCGTGCGCGGCGTGAATCAGCCGATGCGCGTGGCGGGCCTCGCCTGGGGCGATGCCGACGAGGCGCGCTGGGACGGCAAGCCGAACCGCGTCGACTTCTACGACGTCAAGGGCGACGTCGAGGCACTGCTTGCACCGCTCGTGCCGGTCTTCGAAGTGGCTGAGCATCCTGCGCTGCACCCGGGCCGTTCGGCACGTGTGCTGGTCGATGGCAAGGCCATCGGCTTCGTCGGTGAACTGCATCCGCGCTGGCGCCAGAAGTGGGACTTCGCCCAGGCGCCAGTGCTGTTCGAACTCGACCTCGACGCCGTCACTGCACGCCCCGTGCCGGTTGCGCAGCCCGTGCCGAAGCACCAGGCCGTGGAGCGCGACCTCGCCGTCGTCGTGGCCGAAGCCGTCACGCACGATGCACTGGTACAGGCCATTCGCACGGCAACAGCCGCACAGGGTCTGCTGCGCGACGTGACGCTGTTCGACATCTATCGTCCGCAGCCATTGCGCGATGGTGCCGTGGTTGCGCCCGGTGCACTGGCCCAAGGAGAGAAGAGCATGGCGGTTCGCCTGACCTTCCAGAACGACGGCGCCACCTTGACGGACGAGCAGGTCGAACCTGCGGTCCGCGCAATCGTCGAACAATTGGGCGCCTCGCTCGGCGGCCGCTTGAGGGGATGACGGGAATGAACGCTGCCGAATTCACGCTCGAGGCTCTCGAAACGCCCGCGCTCACCAAGGCGCATCTGGCCGACCTGCTGTTCGAGCAGATCGGCCTGAACAAGCGTGAGTCCAAGGACATGGTCGAGGCGTTCTTCGAACTCGTGGCCAACAGCCTCATCGAGGGCACGGACGTGAAGATCTCGGGCTTCGGCAACTTCCAGATCCGCGTGAAGGCGCCTCGGCCGGGCCGCAATCCGCGCACCGGCGAGGCGATTCCGATCGGCGAGCGCCGCGTGGCCACGTTCCACGCGAGCGCCAAGCTCAAGGAACAGATTCACGGAAGCATCGACCAGAACGGCGCAGCCGAAGTCGAGTGGAGCTTGGGCGCGGAATAGTGCTTGGTGCTGTGCGCCCGGGTGGAGTAATCTCTAAGGTTTCCCGCGCACAGTCTTGATTTCAATGGAGAAAACGCTCCCACCGATTCCCGTCAAACGCTACTTCACCATCGGTGAGGTCGGCGAGTTGTGTGGCGTCAAGCCGCACGTGCTGCGCTATTGGGAGCAGGAGTTCACGCAGCTGCGGCCGATGAAGCGGCGCGGCAACCGCCGCTACTACCAGCACCACGAGGTGCTGATGATCCGCCGCATCCGCGATCTGCTCTACGACCAGGGCTTCACGATCAGCGGAGCGCGCAACAAGCTGCAGGAACTCGTGCAGGGCGAGCGCGACCGTCGCAAGGCAGGAGAGGTGCCGCTTGAAGGCGTGGAGGCCATCGAGATCGATCAGGAAGAATTCGACGCCGCGGTGGTGCAGGAGTCCGCTGCACCCGCTGCTGCGCAGACGGTCGATCTGTCGCAGTTGTTGCACCTGCGGCGCGAACTCTTTGAAATTCGTGAGCTGTTGACCATCGGACGCTGAATTTCAACCGCTATAATCGAGAGCTTCGGTGTGTGGCGCAGCCTGGTAGCGCACTTGCATGGGGTGCAAGGGGTCGAAGGTTCGAATCCTTTCACACCGACCATTTAAATGTCCAAGGGCGTCCGGTTTCATCCACCGGACGCCCTTTTTCATTGGGAAGCTGGGCGAAAGGAGTCCGGAGGCATACACTGAAATCCGGTGACTGCCAGCGCCAAGTGGGGGTACAGAAGGGGGTACAAACCTCTTGAACGCCCCGGGACGGCAGTTTTGTACCCCCACCCCCCTGGATGTACCCCATGCCGTTGACCGATGCCGCATGCCGCAATGCCTCCTGTCCGCCTGACCGCAGGCAGGCACGCTATTCCGACGCAGGAGGCCTCTATCTGGAAGTCACGGCCTCGGGCTCTCGCCGATGGTTCTGGAAGTTCAGGATCGAGGGAGTCGAGAAGAAATTCGCCTTGGGCTCCTATCCCGACGTGAGCCTCGCTGCGGCGCGCAAGGCGCGTGATGCGGCCAAGGCGCAGAAAGCGGCCGGGATCAACCCCATTCAGGCGAGGCAGGTCGTCAAGCTCAAGGCGGCCGTGAACACCGGCGACACTTTTCGAGAGACCGCGCTCGAGTGGTTCGACAAGCACCATACACGGTGGAGCGGCCACTACGCCACGCGCGAGAAGCGCAACCTGGAAAAGGATCTTTTTCCGTACTTTGCTGCTCGTCGCATCAGCGAAATCGAGGCCATCGAGTTGTTGGCGGCCCTACGCCGTGTCGAGGAGCGTGGCGCTCTCGACATGGCCGGCCGCGTCCTGATGACGGCACGCGCGGTGTGGCGCTACGCGGTGGCGACTGCGCGGGCGCCGCGCGATATCACGGCGGATCTCAAGGGGGCACTCACGCCCCACAAGAAGCGGCACTTTGCGGCGATCACCGATCCGGCCCAACTGGGGACGCTGATACGCGTCATCCGGGGCTACCAAGGCGGAGCCATCGTGCGTACGGCGCTTCAACTGGCGCCCATGCTTTTTCAACGCCCCAGCGAACTTCGAGCGGCGGCCTGGGCCGAGATCGATCTCGACGGAGCGCTCTGGACCGTGCCCGCTGCGCGGATGAAGCGGCGCATCGATGGCAAGCAACATGGTGATCCGCACTTGGTACCGCTGCCCAGGCAGGCTGTGGAGCTGCTGCGCAAGCTGCATCCCATTACAGGCCACAGTACGCTGGTCTTTCCGGGCGAGCGTAGTCATGAACGGTCGATCTCGGACAACACCCTGCGCGCAGCGCTTCTGACCCTGGGGTACGGCCCGACCGTGCAGACGGTTCATGGCTTCCGGGCGACAGCCCGAACCCTGCTGGCCGAAACGCTGGAGATCGATCCACTGGTGATCGAAGCTCAGCTGGCGCACGCCGTCAAGGATGCCAATGGGCGCGCCTATAACCGTACTCAGTACCTCAAGCAGCGCGCCGTGATGCTCCAGCGGTGGGCGGACTATCTGGACGTGCTGGCTACCAAAGCGAGTTCGGCGGTTGAGTTGAAAGCGGCCGCATGAGAACGGCTCCTGTCGGGTGTTAGTGCGGCACTCCGATCCGCTGTGGCGTGGAGCGCCGCCGACGACCGTTTTTTTGTCGGGGGCGCGACGCATCACCGCTGCGGAAATCGGCCCTTCGCTAACTAATCCGATCGAGAGGGGAATATCGCCTTTCTGCCGCTGTAGCGGACGGAAAGTCTCGGCCAAGATCGAAATTTCTCGACTGACCGCTTAGAGTGGCGGCGCTGTGGCAAGTGAATCGAGCCGGCTGCGTACCGCCGCACACGACCCACCCTTAGGTCATGAGTGGTCGCCACTTCCCACTCCTTGTCAACGCCGATTTAGATCTGCCCCACAGTGGGTCAGTATTACTTCGGCACCAACAGCAACTCCTACCCCAGCCCATTGTCAGCGACGTGCTTCACTAGGGCCGTGGAACGGACGCCTCGTCAGGCGAGGGAAGACGCTCGCACTATTATTGTCGAGCACCGCCCAACAACAACGCCCCCCGGGGTATGGAGAACCGGATGGCAAACGGCCCTGTAGATCTGGTTTTTGACAAGTTCGCGCCCGATCACGTACCTGCGACTTTGCATCATTACTGTAGCACCGAGACATTCATGGCCATCGTGGCTGGCAAGAGCATCAGGCTGTCGGCCCTGTCCATGTCTAATGACAGCGAGGAGGGCCGATTGGTACTCCGGCTTACGGAGAAGTTAGGGCAGGCCAACCGCACGGACCCTGCGGTCATCGCATCCCTCACGGCTCATTGGAATGAAGTAATGGCGGCCAACGAGGGGCTGGGCTTTTGTCTATCTGAGCGGGGCGATCTCCTGAGCCAGTGGCGGGGCTATGCGACTCAAGGCCGTGGGGTTTCCATCGGCTTTTCGACCGATTTTCTTAAACGCATTTCTGTTGCAGATGAAGCAGATGCGCATTTCGCCACTCTAGAGCGAGTCGAGTACGGCGAGGGACAGCAGTTGCACGAATACGGGCCGACGTTCAGGACGCTAGTCAATGCAATAGAAGAGGCACAGGGATACCTGCAGTACGGTCACGTATCGATCAGCGAAAAGCTCAAGGCCGCGCTGAACCGCAAGCTCCGTCCATGGACGCGAAAGATCTACACGTTCAAAAATGACGGATTCGCCGAGGAGCGTGAGTGGCGGATGCTCGCGCTTCTCACTAGCGAGGAGCAAGAAGCCTGCAGTTACCGTGCCATCGACGACAAGATTGTGGCTTTCAGGGAACTACGATTGGACGCTCAGCCAGGCCCCGCGATCGTGAGCGTGACATTGGGCCCGAAACATGTGACTCCGGTCGATCAGGTGGAGCGAATGCTGCTGCGCAATGGAATCGTGGCAACCGTTGCCAAGTCCGGCTTAACCTACCGCTAGATAGGGTTGTTTCCTGATGAGCTCGCTGAGTTTCTTGAAGCCGTAGTTTCGTGAGTCGAACGACGTGTGGTTCTTGCCAATATACGACCCCACGGTGGCCAAGCGAGTCCAGCCGTTGTCCCGGACCGTCTCTCGAATCGCGTGAAGCAAGAGTTCCTTTAGGTCAGGAACATCGAGCACCGGCTGCGTCGCGGCCGACTCGGCCGGTTTCTTCAGTACTTCAAAGAAGACGAACTTATCGCATGCGGCAATAAACGGTTCGGGGGTCTTGCGTTCGCCGAGGCCATAGACCACCTTCCCGGCTTCCCGCATGCGCGTTGCCAAGCGAGTGAAATCGCTGTCACTCGAGACAATGCAGAAACCGTCCAGGTTACCGGCATACAGCAGGTCCATCGCATCGATGATGAAAGCCGAGTCCGTGGAGTTCTTGCCTTGGGTGTACGTGAACTGCTGGATTGGCTGGATCGCATGGCGATGCAGGTGCGCTTTCCAGCCGGTGAGATTGGTAGTCGTCCAGTCCCCGTAGGCACGCTTGACCGTCGCTGTCCCGTACTTCGCGACCTCCTCAAGCAACTCCTGGATGACCGACGAGGACGCGTTGTCGGCGTCGATCAAAACCGCCAGCCGGTTGGAATCTGTATTTGCCAAGGCCGTCCTTCTGTTGATAAATTGGGATGCGCGTTCTGCATCAACCTCGCCGAGATTTTGCGCCAATGACGATGACAACGTCATGCATCCGTCAAGCTCAAGCCGCTGTAACCGATGTCTGCCGCGTCGAATCTTAGTCGTGGAAAATCTGGCTGCGTAAGTTCTAGTGTCTCTATCGAGTGCTATTCACAGGCTGCCAGCACGCGACGCAAAATCAACCGTAGCCAAACCTACTGCGAGCCGTGCAGGACAAAGGTTTGCCATCCCCGCATATGGTCGATAAAGCGCTCGCTCAGCCCGCGCTCGCGCAGGTACTCAGCCGGCACGGGCAGCTCGGGACTGTCGTAGGTCGGATTGGCCATGACCTGCAGGGGAAAGTCCCGCTGAAGAATGCCGGCTCGGGCAATCAACACGAAGTCGCAGCCCTCGTCCAGCAACTCGCCGGCACGCTTGGCACTCATGATCTTGCCGGCGGTCCCCAGGCGAACTCCCTTGCGAGGCAATTCTGTGAAAAGACTGAGCATGGTCCTGCCGCGGAATGGCCCTTCTCTGACGACCTGAGCTGAGTCCCACAAGGCCAGGTCAAGATAATCTATCAGCTCGCGATCGAAGATATAAGCGGTGACCTCGCGCAGTTCCTCCAGGCGCAACCCGTACCGCTCGATCGACAGCCGCCAGCCAATCTGAAAATCAGGGCCGCATTCTCGGCGAATGCCTTCGATCACCTCCAGGGTCAGGCGAGCCCGGTTCTCGAGGCTGCCGCCGTATTTGTCTTTGCGATCGTTCAGGAACGGCGACATGAACTCCGAAAGGATCCAACCGAATGCGCCATGCACCGCGACGCCGTCGAACCCTGCCAGTTGCGCCCTTTTCGCAGCGGCGATGAAGCTGTCGCGGATCCGCTCCACCACTTCGGTCGAGATCGCCTGAATGCCCGGCAAAGTGTCACTCGAAGCAGGAGCTGGAATGCCCCCTAGCAGCGGGTTGGCACGGTGGCCGGCGTGGTGCAGTTGCACCGCCGACAGACCACCGCCACTCCGAATGGTTGTGGCCATCCGCGTCAGGCCCGGCAGGTGGTCATCGCTGTGGATTCCCAACTGCCGCGCAAACGCAATGCCGCCCGCTTCTACGGTCGTGGCACAGGTCTGGATCAACGCATAGCCACTTTGAGACAGCTGCTCCATCCAGAAATGGTCGTACACGGAGGCAGTGCCGTCGAGCTCGCTTTGCTGGTTGGTCAGCGGCGCCAACATGAAGCGATTCCTCATCGCCGGACCGTGCAGGAGAGTGAGCGGTTTGAAGAGATCAGAAACAGACACAGGAAAGCTCCAAAAGATGGTTAGGAAATGCAGATCGGGATCGGGCAACGACCTTGACCAGCCACACCCGAGCTCGAACTGCCAGCGCAGCGGATGCCATCGCTCGCACGCGCAGGCTTCATATGCCTTCGAAATCGAGCTCGGCATGCGGCCGTGTGGAAGGAGGCAGCCTTGGCCGCTCCTGCGACACCGTCGGATCAGCCTTTGATGTCGGACTTCTCGGTTTTTGAGAGGTCCCAGCCACCGCCGAGCGCTTTGACCAGATCAACGGTCGCGCGCGCTCGCTCACCCTCGGCTTGGATGCGCAACTGGCGGCTGCGCAGGCGAGTGCGCTCGGCGTCGACCACGACCAGGTAGTCGATGTCGCCTTCGTCGAATCTCGCCTTGGCAGATCGCGCAACGCCAGACGATGCGTCTTCTGCTCCCCGCTGTAGGATGATTCGCTCGTCAAGGGTTCTTATCGAGACTAGGGAGTCCTCAACCTCGCGGAAGGCCTGGAGCACCGTCTTGCGGTACTCGGCGACCCTCTCCTCATAGACGCCGCGCACGCGGGCCAATTCGGCGCTTCGCCTTCCTCCATCGAAGATTGGTATGCTGAGGACTGTCCCCACCAGGGGACCCAGCAGGAACGTGCGTTGAGACCAATTGGCCAGGTTTCCCAGGTCGGCCGACTCGTAGCCCAGGGACCCCGTCAGCGAGAGCGCCGGAAAGAATGCTGCCCTCGCAACGCCGATGCGCGCGTTCTCCGCGGTCATGGCGCGTTCGGCGGCTGCGATGTCCGGCCTGCGCTCGAGCAACGTCGAGGGCATGCCTGGCGGAAGCTTGACCATGACGTTGTCCAGAGGCCGCGCCTCGACGGCGAACGCTGCAGGCACCTTGCCCAGCAGGATCGCCAAGGCATGCAAGGCCAGGGCATGCTGCTGCTCGACAGCCAGTTGCTCCGAGCGGGCCGAGAACAATTCAGTCTTCACCTGGTCAACGACGTAAGGGGCCACAGCGCCCACATCGAGCTTTCGTTCCAACAGCGACATGGCGTCTTGTCTCAGCTTCACGGTGTCCCGGAGCAGGCGAAGCTCGCCCTCGGACTGTCGCAGGCTGAAATACGTCTTTGCGACGTCGGCTTGGACCAGCAGCAGCATCTGGTGCGCCAGCGCCTGCTGCCGCGCCGCATCGGCCCGTGCGGCAGCGACCCCCGACGAGACCCGGCCAAAAATGTCCGCTTCGTATGCCAAGGAGACCTGCCCGCGCCACAAGGTTTGCGTAGTTCCCGGTGCACCGTCCCCGCGCCCCGCAGCTGTGCCGCTGATGCGCTGTCGAGTGGGGCCGAAACCTACGCCCACTTCGGGAAGCTGCGCTGACTCGCTTTGCGAAATCAGTGCGCGAGCCTGTTTGAGCCTTGCCATCGCGATGGACACATCCGGATTCGCCTTGAGCGCCTCCTCCTCGAGCTGCACAAGGACAGGGTCACCGAAGACTCCCCACCACGGAGATGGCGCCTGCTGGTCTGCCGGTTCAGCCGGCCGCCACCGGCCTGGGTCTTCTGTGGGCTGGAGCGCGACCGTGCGTGCCTCGTACTCGGCGAAGTTCGCGGGAATGTCGATGCCAGGACGATTCTCGACGGGCGTGAGGGAGCACGCGGACAGCAGGAACAGGCTTGCTGCCAAGGCAAGCGCACTTCTGGAGAGTTGCTGGATCGCTTGGGTTGAGCGGGTCATGCCTGAACCTCCGGCTGTTGATTTCCAAGGTGATGCGGAGCGATCACAGGCGCCTCATGATGCGCGGCAGATCGCAGCGGCCTTCCTCCGCCAAGCGCCCGGGCGAGCACGTAAAAGAGGGGGGTGAGAAACAGGCCGAACAGCGTGACGCCGATCATTCCGAAGAACACCGAGATGCCCATCGCCTGGCGCATTTCTGCACCTGCGCCTGTCGAAAGAACAAGAGGGATCACGCCCATGATGAAGGCCAGCGACGTCATCAGGATGGGCCGCAGCCGCAAGCGGCAGGCCTCGATCACGGCCTTCAACGTGGACATCCCCGCCATCTCGAGCTCGCGCGCGAACTCGACGATTAGGATGGCGTTCTTCGACGCCAGGCCGACAAGCACGATGAGTCCGATCTGGGTGAAGATGTTGTTGTCGCCCTTCGTGAGCCACACACCGAGCAGCGCGGAGAAGATGCTCATCGGAATGATGAGGATGATGGCCAGCGGCAGCGTCAGGCTCTCGTACTGGGCCGCCAATACGAAGAACACCAAGAGAACGCAGAGTGGAAGAATCCAGACCGCGCTGTTGCCGGCAATGATCTGCTGGTAGGTCAGGTCGGTCCATTCGAACGTCATCCCTGGTGGCAAGGTTGCAGCCGCAATCCGCTGGATGGCCTCCATTGCCTGGTCCGACGAGTAGCCCGGCGCCGGGCTGCCGCCCACGTCGGCCGACGTGAAGCCGTTGTAACGGGTGACCTGGTCGGGGCCATAGGTCTGGCTGACCTTCGCGAACGACGCGAGCGGAACCATCTGCCCGGACTCGCTGCGAACGTGCAGTTGCCCGATGTCGTCCGGCTTGGAGCGGAACTGGCCATCGGCCTGCATGCGCACTTGGTACACGCGGCCCAGGAAGTTGAAGTCGTTCACGTAGTAGGAACCAAGGAACGACTGCATCGCACTGAAGGCCGCTGGCGTATCCACGCCCAGCTGCTGTGCTTTCGCACGGTCGATGTCCACCTTGAGCTGGGGTGCGTTCACGTTGTAAGTCGAGAAGAGCGGGCCGAGCTCAGGCGCTTCGGACGCCTTCTTGATGAAGGCTTGCGTCGCCTTGTAGAGCTCGTCGTAACCCAGGTCCGCTCGGTCCTCGATCTGCAGCTTGAAGCCGCCCAGGGTTCCGAGGCCGTAGACCGGCGGTGGTGGAAAGATCCCGGTGAAGGCGTGTCCGATGCTGCCGAACTCACGGCCCAGGTCGGCCGCGACCTGGTCGGCGCTGATCCCCTTTCGCTCCTTGAACGGCTTGAGCAAGACAAATGTCAGCGCCGTGCTCGAGCTCTTGGTCACCCCATTGATCGAAAGACCGCTGTAGCTCGATGTTCCGAGGACGGCAGGGTGCTTGAGCGCCATGGCATTCATCTTGTTCATGGTCGCCTCGGTGCGGTCCAGCGTCGAGCCCTCGGGCAGTTGCGCCAGGCTCACGAGGTACTCCTTGTCCTGTGCAGGAACGAACCCACCCGGGACATGATCGGTAAGCCACCAGGTTCCCCCCAGCAAGAGTGCGTACACGACGAGCAACGCCCCCTTGTGCCGCAGCAGACGGCCGACGCCTCCTCCATATGCCTCTGAGGTGCGATCGAAGGTGCGATTGAAGCGCCCGAAGAAGCGGCCGAACACCTTCTGCGTTACCCGGGTCACCGCGTCTGGCGCATCGCCATGTCCCTTCAGCAGCAAGGCCGACAGCGCCGGAGACAGCGTGAGCGAGTTCACCGCCGAGATCAGCGTGGAAATGGCGATGGTCACCGCGAACTGCTTGTAGAACTCGCCTGTCAGTCCGCTGAGAAAGGCCAGCGGAAGAAACACCGCAGACAGCGTCAATGCGATGGCGATGATGGGCCCACTGACCTCGCGCATGGCCTGGTAGGTCGCCTCACGGGGACTGAGCCCGCGTGCGATGTTCCGCTCCACGTTCTCGACGACCACAATGGCATCGTCCACCACGATGCCGATGGCCACCACCAAGCCGAACAGCGACAGCGTGTTGATGGAGTAGCCCGCCAGCAGCAGGAAGGTGAACGTGCCGACGATCGAAATGGGAACCGCGATAAGCGGGATGATGGAAGCGCGCCAGGTCTGCAGAAAGAGAAACACGACCAGCACCACGAGCGCCACCGACTCCAGCAGAGTTTCAATGACGGCGTCGATGCCGGACTGGACTGCGCGGCTCGGCTCATAGACGATGCGATAAACCACGTCTTCGGGGAAATCTTTCTCGAGCTCCTTCATGGCCTTGTGCACGTCGCGGGAGATCTGAAGCGAGTTCGCGCCAGGTGATTCCTGCACGGTCACGGCGACGGCGGGCGAGTTGTCCAGCGTGGCGCGGATGCCGTAGTCTTCTGCGCCGAGTTCCACGCGCGCCACGTCGCCCAGGCGCGTGATCGCTCCACGAGCATCGGACTTGATGACGATGGCCTTGAATTCATCGGGCGACTTGAGCCGGCCGTCGGCGTTAACGTTGAGTTGGAAGGCTGTGTCCGCGGACGTGGGTGCACTTCCGATCGTTCCGACAGCGGCCTGGATGTTCTGGCGTCGAATGGCGCTGGCGACATCGCTCGCACTCAGTCCCCGCTCGGCCAGGGCGGCCGGATCCAGCCAGACACGCATGGCATAGCCGCCGGGGCCCCAGATCGCCACGTCGCCGACTCCCGTGATCCGGGCCAGACGATCCTTCACGTGAAGGATGGCGTAGTTGCTGATGTAGTTGTTGTCGTAGGTCCCCTTCGGCGACACCATGTGCACGGCGATGGTGATCATCGGCAGGTTCTTGACCGCCGTCACGCCCAGGCGCTGAACGTCCTCGGGCAGTCGCGCCTGGGCTTGGGAGACCCGGGTCTGCACCAACTGCTGGGCCCTGTCCGGATCGGTTCCCAGCTTAAAGGTCACGGTCAGGTACAGGTGACCATCGCCGCTGGCCTTCGAGTCCATGTAGAGCATGTCCTCGACACCGTTGACAGACTGCTCCAGCGGAGCCGCGACTGTTTCTGCAATGGTCTTGGCGTTGGCCCCAGGGTATTGCGCGTGCACCACGACCGACGGCGGAATGACCTGCGGGTATTCGGACACCGGCATGTTGAACGACGCCACGATGCCCGCAAGGAGAATCAACGCCGACAGGACGGCCGCGAAGATCGGCCGGTCGATGAAAAATTTCGAGATGTTCACGACCGGCCTCCATTGGCGGTGCCAGCGGAGGCCTCGGGGGCCTCTGCAGCGACGGCCGAGACTGACGCGCCGGGGGACGCGCGGAAAGAGCCGTCCACGATGACCTTTGCACCTGGCGCGAGCCCGCTGCGCACGACCCGCTGTGTTCCTTGCAGCACGCCAAGGTCGATGGCGCGGCGTTCGACCTTGTTCTCTGCGTTGACGACCAGAACGTACTTCCGGTCCTGGTCGGTGCCCACGACGGCCTCGTCCACCAACACGGCGTCGTAAGGCGCACCGCCTTGCAGACGGATGCGTGCCCGCAGACCAGGAAGCATCTCGGGATTCACCTTGTCGATGCGTGCTCGAACCCGCACGGTTCCCGACCGGACATCCATCTGGTTGTCGATCGCTTCGATGGATGCTGAGTAGGGAAAGTCGGTGTCGGTGGCCAAACCGATCTTCACTACAGGCTGCGTGCCCGCCCTCAGCGAAGGGGCGATGATCTGGAGGTAGCTCTGCTCGTCCACGTTGAAGGATGCGTAGAGCTTGCTGTCAGAGACGATCCTGGTGAGCGGGGTCGCTTCCCCGCCTGCCGTCACCACATTGCCCGCCGTGATTTCCGCCCGGGAGATCCGTCCCGCAATAGGGGCGCGAACCTGGGTGTAGCTGAGCTGCAGTTGAGCCTGCGCGAGGGCGGCCTGCGCTCCCTTCAGTGACGCGGCAGCCTCGCGCGCCGCATTGTCGAGCGTGTCGAACTCCCTGCGCGCGATTGAATTCGATTCCAGCAGCCTCTGTCCGCGGGCGCGCTCCGTGTCTGCCAGCCGTTGCCGTGCTTCGGCACCTGCCAGGGTGGCCTGCGCCTGGCGCACCTGGGTCTCGAAGGGTGCTGGGTCGATGACGAAAAGAATGTCACCCTGGCGAACATGCTGGCCCGGCTTGAAGTGCACCGCGAGCAGCGAGCCCGGTACCTTGGCGCGAACGTCGACGAGGTCCACGGCTTCGATCCGCCCCGTGTAGTCCTGCGCATCGGACACCGAGCGCTGCAAGGCTGGCCGGTACTTGACGATGGGGAGTGCGGCGGCGGCTTGAGCATGCGCTTCGGAACCGTGCTTCCAAAACATGCTGCCAGCAACGACCACCGCAACGGCAGTCGTGACGACCGCCAGGTGCTGTTTCTTGAGGGTTTTCATGCGACGTGCTCTACAAAATTGAACGGTTTGCAGTCTGTGCGCGCGGCGCATGAAGATCGAGCCCGGAACCTGGGTTACTTTGTTGCCTCCGTTGGAACAATCACTTGTCGTCGCCCCCTGCCAATACGATAAAAATGGTATTTCTCGCGGTGCAAGCAACACCTAGTTCCGTACCGTGCAATAGTCGTCCTACAAGGAGAGAAGCCCGTGGACCGTCTCCAGTCGATGCAGATCTTCGCCCGCGTGGTCGAAATGCACAGCTTCACTCGTGCTGCGGACAGCCTGTTCCTGCCCAAGTCTCGGGTCACGCGAGCCCTGAAGGACCTGGAGAAGTTCCTGGGCGCCCGACTTCTGCAGCGGACCACGCGCCACATCAGCCTGACCCCGGAGGGAGCGCTGTACTTCGAGCACTGCAAGCGGTTGCTCGCGGACATCGAAGGCGTCGAGTCGAGCTTCCCGGGACGGGCCGGGCAGCCTCGCGGCTGCCTTCGAGTCGACATGACGCTCTCGCTCGCGCGCTTGGTCGTCCTGCCTTGCATCAAGGACTTCCAGACTCGTTTCCCGGACGTCGAACTCACGCTGACGGCGTCTGATCGCACGGTGGAGCTCGTGCAGGAGGGCATTGATTGCGTCATTCGAGCGGGGACCCCCGAAGACTCCGCCACGCTCGTTGCCAAGCGCATAGGCTCGTTCGAATGGGTGACCTGCGCCTCGCCGGAATACCTGGCCCGTCACGGCACGCCAAAATCGCTGGAGGATTTGGCGAACCACGAGGCGGTTGGCTACCTGTCCAGCCGCACCGCGCGCACCCTGGATTGGAATTTCGAGGTGAATGGCGAGCACCGCAGCGTCAGGATGCGAGAACGTCTCATCGTCAACGATACGGATGCCTACGTGACATGCGGCCTCGAAGGCCTTGGGCTCATCCGTGCGGGGAGCTACATGGTGCGGCCCTACCTTCTGAGCGGCCGCCTTCGGCAGGTGCTCGCCGACTACGCGTCGCCGACTGTGCCGCTTTCGGTCCTATACCCCCAGAATCGTCAGTTGTCCCCGACCGTGCGAGCGTTCGCAGACTGGGTTGCAGAAGTCGTGCGCAGGGAGGAAGCCGGATGGCGGGTCGACTCCTACGAGTCCGCACGATGGCAAGCTTAGTCCCAGGATACCTGACGCTCGCTTTCATATGTCATGCGGCTGGTTGTGCACGCCGTTGTTCAGTCGCCTGAACATTCAATTCGTCGTCCGGGTCTTTATCGAGTTCTGGAACATGCTCAGAATTCGCGCTCAAGGTCGTGGGTGCTGTGTCGCTTGACGCTCAAAGCCACTTGGCGGGAAAAGGACGCGGCGAAGCCCATGGGTCGGTCACCAGACCGCCAAGAAATTCGACGAGAGGGCGCTTTGCGCGCCTTCGCGCGTCAGTCAAAAAAAGGAATCTCTCATGGCCGCGTATGACTACGATCTGTTCGTGATCGGAGGTGGCTCGGGCGGCGTGAGGGCCGGGCGTGTTGCTGCCGCGCTGGGCAAACGTGTCGCGATCGCGGAAGAGCACCGGTTCGGCGGCACCTGCGTCATTCGGGGCTGCGTTCCCAAGAAGCTTTTCGTGTACGCCTCCCAGTATCGCGAGCACTTCGAGGATGCTGCAGGGTACGGATGGAAAGTCAGCGAGACCGCGTTCGACTGGGGCACCTTGCTTGCCGCCAAGGACAAGGAAATCCAAAGACTCGAAGGCTTGTACCGGCGTGGGCTCGAGAGCAACGGCGCCCGGATCATCGACAGCCGCGCCGAGTTGGTCGACGCGCACACCGTGCGCCTGGTGCAGACCGGCCAGACCGTCACCGCCGACACGATTGTCATTGCCACAGGCGGCACGCCGAACCCCCATGCAGCGCTCCCTGGCCATGAGCTGTGCATCTCGTCCAACGAAGCTTTCGATCTTCCGCAACTGCCGCGCTCGATACTGATTGCCGGCGGCGGCTACATCGCGGTCGAGTTCGCCAATGTGTTCCACGGCCTTGGTGTGGCTGTAACGCTCATCTACCGCGGCAAGGAAATCTTGTCGCGTTTCGATCACGACCTGCGCCAGGGCTTGCACAAAGCCATGGTCGACAAGGGCATCCGCATCATTCTCACCGACGTCATGGAGAAGGTGGAACAGAAGGTTGACGGCAGTTTGTTGGTCAGGACGATGTGCGGCGAGTCGATCTCGGTCGACACCGTCATGCTGGCGCTCGGCCGCGAGCCGAACACGCAGGGGTTGGGCCTGGAAGCTGCCGGCGTGAAGGTGGATGGGCTTGGCGCGATCGTCGTGGACGATTACTCCCGCACAAATGTGCCCAACATATTTGCGCTGGGAGACGTCACCCACCGGGTGCAGCTGACACCCGTCGCCATCCATGAAGCCATGTGCTTCATCGAGACCGAGTACAAGAACAATCCGACCTCGCCCGATCACGACCTGATTCCCACGGCCGTTTTTTCGCAGCCGGAGATCGGCACCGCGGGTCTGTCGGAAGAAGAGGCCGCCAAAAAGTACTCCGAGATCGCGGTCTATCGCGCCGAGTTCCGTCCGATGAAGGCGACGCTCTCGGGCCGCACGGAAAGGATGCTCATGAAGCTCATCGTCGACGCCGCAAGCCGCAAGGTGGTCGGCGCCCACGTCCTCGGTCACGAGGCCGGCGAGATGGTGCAGTTGCTCGGCATCTCCCTGAAGGCAGGGGCCACGAAGGATGACTTCGATCGGACCATGGCTGTCCACCCCACTGCAACCGAGGAACTCGTGACCATGTACCAGCCGAGCTACCGCGTCAGGGACGGCGTGCGCGTTTGAACCTTGATGGCTCGAGTGCGCCTTGCGGCGCGGACCGCTTTCACCCGATTCGCTCAGGACCACGGATGAACAAATTTTTGGCGATGGAAGTGTTTGTCCAGGTCGTGGACACCGGCGGATTCACCCGCGCGGCCGAGAACATGAAACTTCCCAAAGCGACGGTGTCAACCTTGATCCAGTCGCTGGAAGGTTCGCTGTCGGTCAAGCTTCTGAACCGGACCACCCGGCACGTCAGCGTCACCGCTGAAGGCGCCGCCTTCTACGAACGCTGCATGCGCATTCTGTCGGAGGTGCGCGAAGCCGAGGACTGCGTGTCTCAAACAAGGGGCAGCCCCGCGGGAAGGCTGCGTATCGACGCCCCCACCGGCCTGGCCAGCGAGGTGATCATTCCCGCGCTTCCCGACTTCGTCGAGCGGTATCCGGACATCCGGCTCGAACTGGGTTGCAGCGACCGGCAGGTGGACCTGGTCGAGGAAGGGGTAGATTGCGCGATTCGCGGAGGCCGTCGCCTGACCGATTCCAGTCTGATCGCGCGCCGCGTCGGCACGATGCACTACACCACTTGTGCCTCGCCGGCCTACCTCAAACGCCATGGCCGGCCCATGCATCCCAACGATCTGGTACACCACAGCTGCGTCAATTATTTCTCCGCACGTTCGGGCAAGATGTTCGATTGGTACTTTAAGAAGGACGGCGAGAAAATCCAGGTCGCCTTGTCCAGTCACATCGCATTGAGCGACAGCTATGCGTACACGGCTGCAGGGCTGGCCGGGTTGGGTATCGTGCAGATGGCAGACTTCCTGATGGCGCCAATGCTCAAAGACGGGCGGCTCGTATCCGTCCTGGACGACTGGACCAACGAACCACTGCCGATCCACGTGGTGTATCCGCAGAACCGCCACCTTTCGGCCAAGGTGCGTGTGTTCGTCGAGTGGGTAGCGCAACTGTTCTTGAACCACGCCACCATGCGCTGACGAAGGGCTGCCACCCGCCGGCACAGGCAAGAACTTGCGGCCACCGGGGACGAAGCGAAAGGCGCTTCCTGCAGGGGCTTACTTGCCGGGCAGTTGCTGGTACGTTTCGACCACGCGGGCCGAATACGTGAGCGCCGCTCCAGCGTTCATCGCAATGGCCACGCCCAGTGCCTCGGAAACTTCCTCGAGCGAGGCGCCAGCCTCCGCGGCCTTCTTGGTATGCACGGCGATGCAGCCGTCGCAGCGCGTGGTGACGGCGACGGCCAGGGAGATCAGTTCGTGGATCTTGGGCTCCAGATGGCCAGTTTTTGCGGCGGCGTTGTCCAGGGCCGCCATCCCGCGCATCACGTCGGGACTTTGCTTGGCGAAATCGCCCACGCGCTCCAGCAGGGACGTCCGGTAGCCGTTCCAATCTTGCATCATGATCCTTGTTCCTTTTCTAGGGTTGTGGGTGCCGGCGCCAACCTGGCGTCCGGCGGGAATGGAAGAAATTTCGCTGTCCCAAATCACGCCGGGATGGCGCGCGCAGCGGCCAGTCGCTCAATCAAAGGCTTTGCTGCACATCAGCGTCTCGTAGTCGGTGTAGCCCTCAGCTCCCTGGCTGTAGTAGGTCGCCACCTCGTCCTTGGTTAGGGGTGCGCCGTGGCGCAGGCGCCAGACCAGGTCAGGGTTGGCCAGGAAGGGACGTCCGAAGCTGATCGCATCGGCCAAGCCGGTGTCGAGGTCGGCCTTGGCGCGCGCCACGTCGTAGTCGCTGTTGAGCACCAGGGCGCCCTTGAAATGCCTGCGAATCTGGGGCGACAGTCTGGGGACGTCGGTTGCGCCAAATGTCCCGTCCGGGCCAGGCTCTCGCAACTCCAGGAAGGCGATACCGATAGCGTTCAGCATCTCCGCCGCGGCGGTGAACAGCGGCGCCGGGTTGCTGTCGTCCACGCCGTAGCTCTCGCCATTGGGCGACAGGCGCACGGCCGTGCGATCGGCGCCCACCTCGTCTGCAACGGCCTGCGTGACCAAGCGCAGCAACCGCACCCGGTTGTCGATGCTGCCGCCGTATTCGTCGGTCCGGGCGTTGGTTCCGTCCCGCAGGAATTGATCGAGCAACTGGCCATTGGCGGCGTGGATCTGAACGCCGTCGAAGCCCGCGGCCATGGCGTTGCTTGCGGCGCTGACGTAGTCGGAGATCAGGCTTGGGATTTCCTCAGTCGCCAGCGGTCTTGCGATTTCGAACGGCATCTTGCCTTCATAGGTGTGCGCATCTCCCGGCATGGCCGTGGCACTGGCCGATACAGGCTGACGGCCCGTCACGGCCGAGTGGGCCATGCGGCCCATGTGCCAAAGCTGCGCGAAGATGAGCCCGCCTTTGTCATGCACCGCCTGCGTGACGGGCATCCAGGCCATGACCTGCTCGGCGGACCACAGTCCCGGTGCATAGGGCCAGCCAACGGCCTGGCGCGAAATGCCAGTGGCCTCTCCGATGATCAACCCGGCCGTGGCGCGCTGCGCGTAGTAGTCGGCCATGATCGGCGTCGGCACATGGTCGCGGGTGGCGCGCGCCCGGGTCAGGGGCGCCATGAAGGTGCGATTGGACGCGTTGAGCGCGCCCAGCGCGATGGGATCAAAAAGTGTCGGCATGAAGGTTCCTCGGGAGGGCTTGGATTTCAGTCGTTCGCCAGCAGGCCTTCGGCTTGCAAAGCCGCGCGCACACTTGCCCGTTGCTCCATGCGTGCCATGAACTTCTGGATGGAGGCATAGCCGGTGACGTCGATCCTTACCCGCGACGGCCATGACAGGACGTTGTAGAGATACGCATCGGCGACCGAGAATTGCGCGCCCAGGACGTAGTCGTTCCGGGACAGGTGCTCGTCGATGTATTCGAACTTGCTGGTCAGGTTGCCATCCGCAAATCTTTTCTTCGTTACTTCATCGAGGAATGGCGAAAACATCACGGCCATGCCCTTGTGCAGATCGCTTGCCACGAAATTGAGCCACTCCAGCGCCGTGTAGCGCTCCCGGGTTCCGAACGGTGGGAGAAGGTTGGCGGCCGGGTTCTTGTCTGCGATCCACTGCAGGATGACCGCCCCCTCGGTGAGCAGGTCGCCGTCGTCCATCTTCAGCACAGGGATGAAGCCCTTGGGCGATACCTTGAAGTAGTCGCCTTCGACCGTCGTCTTGGTTTTGAAGTCGACCTTGATCAGGTCGTACGTCTGTCCTGCCTCGCGCAACGCGATTTGAGAAGCAAGCCCGCAAGAGCCGGGGGAGTAATACAGTTTCATACTTAAAAAAGTCTTGGTGGTTGAAAAGCGCAGCCGTTAACAGCGGCTTGCTGGACTGGAAAATTGCCTAGATGCTTGCGTGCGCCGCGGGGACGTCCATGCGGCAGCTCCAAGGGCGAAGGCATCGCCCTGGGAGACACGGTTGAATCTTTGAGAGCCCGGACCAGGGCGCGCGACGCGTGCGGGGAGCGTGGTCGTGCAGCCTTGGGGCTGGGCGCGCTGACTATTCGCCCTGCTGTAGTGACTCGAAGTCCTTGGCGTCGTGGCGTTCGCGAAGGAAGGTGCCCGGCTCTCCGGAAACGCGGTTGACGACCCTGCCGCGCGCAACTGCGGGGCGAGTTGCTATCGCCCTGTACCAGCGCAGCAGATGCGTGTATTCCTCGACGGCCAGGAACTCGTGCGTGTTGTAGACGCCATAGAGGCTGCCTGGATACCACGGCCAGACCGCCATGTCCGCGATCGTGTACTGATCCCCAGCGAGGAACTCGTGCGTGGCCAGATGCGTGTCCAGCACATGCAGTTGCCGTTTGGTCTCCATCGCGTAACGGTCGATTGCATACTCGATCTTTAGCGGTGCATAGGCGTAGAAGTGGCCCAGTCCTCCGCCGACAAAGGGGGCCGAGCCCATCTGCCACATCAACCAGTTGAACGTCTCCGTCCGCGCCCGACCTTCGGTCGGTAGGAATGCGCCGAATCGTTCTGCAAGATGAACGAGGATGGAACCGCTCTCGAAGACGCGCGTGACTGGATCCGTGGAGTGATCAACGAGCGCCGGAATCTTGCCATTGGGATTGATGTCCACGAAGCCGTTTCCGAATTGATCGCCTTTGAAGATATCGATCAGCCACGCGTCGTATTCGGCGCCCCGATGCCCTGCCGCCAGAAGCTCCTCCAGCATGATTGTGATCTTCTGTCCGTTCGGGGTCCCCTGCGAGTACAGCTGCAGAGGATGCTTGCCGACCGGCAACTCCTTCTCGAACCTCGCGCCGGAAACCGGGCGATTGATGCTGCCGAACGTACCGCCATAGTTCTTCGGGCTCCAGACTTTGGCTGGAACATAGTCGGAAGGTTGATTTGGAAATATGGAATCGGTCATCGGTTGCTCCGTGTGAGACAGGTATCCGGAATTAGGCGGTTCGAGGTGGCGAATTCAATGGGTGAGCATCTAGTGACTTGCATACTTTGATCGTTGCGTTACTCAGAAGGATCGTCGTCACTCTCGAATTGCGTTGTCGGCACTGCCGGGTCGACCACCATGAGCACAGCAATGGCGGAAGTGAGATCCCCGATGCTCAAGCTTTTTAGATACTTTTTTAAAGAATAGTTAGCCGATTGACTGGTTTCTCACCGCATGCAAAAAATTCTACAGAGTCGGTTAAATTGATAAACCAGTTGAAGACGAATTCACCGTTCAGTCAGCGGAACAGTGCCAACGGAGATCCAGACTGCTTCCGATTTCGGTGCGCTGGTCTTGTGCAGGCTGTGCGGCCATCGGGTTGCACGAACGCTGGATTCGCTTGGTATGCGAGGTAACCCCGTGCCGAGCCGCTCTGGACAACGCGCAAGGCCGCATTCTTCGGAAGGACAGGGGTCGGCAGTTCGCGATTACAGGCTGAGCTCAAGTTCCGGGCCCACGGCCCAAGAGACGCACGTGCACATTCCGCCGACGCGCAGGCCGGGGGAAAGAGTGTCACGGTGGATGGGCTGTCCTCGCACGACCTCTGTGAGGCACGAGCCGCAGACGCCACGGCGGCATTCGTAGCTTGTCCAAACGCCCGCGGCAAGCAACGCATCAAGCAACGACGTACCGGGGGCGACGTCCAATGTCAAACCTGACTGTGTGAGCGTCACGCGCAGCGGTGCGTCCGTCGCGTCGGCAGCCATGCCGAAGCTCTCGGCGTGGATGCGGTGCGTCTCCCAGCCGAGTCCGCGGGAAGCTGTGCGCACCGCATCAGTGAGGCTCGTCGGGCCGCAGACATAGACATGCGCTCCCGCCGGTTGCTCCGCAAGGAGCTTTCGCAGGTCCAGGCCGGCACGGCCGATGTGAACGGACATCTGCAGGCTTGGCGGTTTTGGCCACTGCCTCGACGAATCGCGGACTACCTGGTGCAGTGCGAAGCTGCGTTCTTGGGCGCTGAGCCGAAGAGCCATGCTAAGCAATGGCGTGATGCCGATGCCACCGCCGAGCAGCAAAACATGAGGTGCTCCGGTGTCCAGCGCGAACTCGTTGGCTACCGCCAGCAGGCTCAGGCGATCGCCCACCATGAGCCGGTCATGCACGAAGTGCGTGCCGCCCAGGCTGTTCGCCGTGCGCAGCACGCCGATCTCGTAGTGCGTGGGCGCCGAGTCGGCGTCAAGGAGCGAGAAGCGTCGCACACGGCCATCCAAGTCCAGCACGACGTGCGCGCCCGGCTGCGAAACGGGCAGGGACCCTCCATCGACGCGCTGCAGTCTCAGCTTGACAGTGTCCGCAGCAACCATCTCTTTGCCGACGACAATCAATTCAAGCGGTTCCACGTTGATAGCTCAAGGATTGAAAGGCGAAGCCTCGATGAGGCGCCAGCGCAACGGTCGGTTGAGTGGGGAGATGCGCCAGGACTCAAGGGTGAATTCGATCCACCGCCGCGTGCCACCGGTCGATTCGGCCTCGTCGAGCACATCGAAGCAGACCCGTGCGCGCCCGTTCAATTGCAGTTGGTGCACCCCGTCTTCATTGGGCATGACAAGGCCGCAGCGCGAGTCCACGGCGAGGTTGCCCAGCGTATTGAACATGCTGTTGCCGTTGTAGTCCGGAATACGCAGCACGTTGCCGACGATCTGCACGAAACCGGGCCGGCCGCCGCGATGCGACACGTCGGCTTCGCCGGACGGGCCAAGGCTCGCAATGAACAGCGTGTCTGCGGCGGTGATCCATTTCGCGACCGCCCCGTCAAGTGCAGAGCCCGCCACTGGCAGCGCCGGCGGCCACGCGGTATCGGGGCTGTCGAATTCCGGCTCGCGCTTTTGGATGTACCGGGGGCAGACCGGAAAGGCCTGCCCCACCGTCACGTCGAGCAAATTGGCCGACACCGAGGCGACGTGCCCGTTCACTCGCAAGCGCCTGCGCGTCTGCAAGTCGATGAGCAACACAGCGATCGACTGGCCTGCTTCTAGCGTGCCGATCGGCGCAGCAACTCGCAAGTGATCATGTGGATCATCGAGCGCCATGCGCAGACCGGCGAGTTCGTCTACGGTCTGCACGAAGCCGGGCTCGCCGGTCAACAGACTGGCACTGACGGAGCCGCCCTCGTCGGCCGCGCCGATGACACACCACCGCTGCTGGGCGACGAAGTTGCTGGCGGCAGCCGGGATGTGCGCAGAGATGTTGCGCCCATTGAGCAGCGCGATGGCGCGCTCTCCGGTCCGCTCCTGCACCATCCGCTCGCCAGGATGAAAGAGGGTGTCGTCCATGTCGTCGATCCGAAGCTCGAGCGCGTGCCGTTAGAAAGTCACGAGGCGGTGGCCGGCGTCGAGGTGTTGCGACAGATCCAGCACGCCGGTCGTGCCGGGGATCGACTTGTCGCGAACAAGGTTGATGCCCGTCGGCGCAAGGCTGCCGGCGGCGCCGAAGACGTCGGCGCAGCCGCCACAGGCCACGATTCGATCCAAAACGGCCTCGTAGAGCGCATGGGCAGGATGCTCTGGTTGCGCGAGTTCTGCGGGCCAGCGAACGCCCGCACCTTGAAAGACGAGATCGAAGTCCCGTTGCTTTTCCTTCAGCTCATAGGCGAGAAACAGGGCGTTGAAGACGCGGCCCAGGGCCTCCTCACTGCCGGACTTGGGATCGGAGAAGACAACGATGATGGTTTTCACAGGGTTTCCTTTCGATGGCGGCGATGACTGGAGGTAGATGAGGTGCCGCCTCGAAGGCAAATTTATTGCTCCAGATGGAATAGATAAATGCCAGGAAAGCCATTTAAGTACTGCGCGAGGCGCAGTAATCTGGGACGCATGGATCTCCTGCATGCAATCGAAGTCTTTATCGCCATTGCCGAGCGCGGGAATCTGACCCGCGCCGCTGAAGCCCTATCTCAGTCGCTGCCCAGCGTCGTTCGCACGCTGGCCGCGCTGGAGAATCACCTCGGCGGGGGGGGGTTTTAAAACCCCCCCCACCCGGGGATATATTAATGAAAAGGTGTTGGGTGTAACAAGAAAAACCAAAGGAAAAGAGAAGGGCGATGGGGGAAAAAGAGAAA